>JAFUIY010000118.1 GCA_017473925.1 Clostridia bacterium
AGCCCTTCCGAAATGTTTGCCGTAGGCAAATGCATCATTTGACCGGAGGTCATACATCATTTTTGCGTAGCATAACATCATATTTTTCCACAGGAAAAATGCATCATTCAGAATTTATCGTTCAGCGATAAATTCTGATTTAATTAATCCCCACATCACCGAATCTGCCGAACATTTTTTCAACAGTCTGACGGAGTTTTCTGTGTTCGGGCAAGGTGAGCTCAGGGTCGGCAAAAAGTATATCCTCTGCCTGCTTCTGTGCTGCATAAAGGATTTTTGTATCGCTCACTATATTTGCAAGTTTCATTTCGGGAAGACCGTGCTGTCTTGAGCCGAGGAAATCACCGGGACCTCTCTGCTTCAGGTCTTCTTCGGCAATAACAAAGCCGTCCGTCGTCCTGCACATGACATCAAGACGCTTTCTGCTGTCTTCATTCTGTGCCCCTGAAACAAGCACACAGGTTGACTTGAACTGTCCTCTGCCGATTCGTCCTCGGAGCTGATGAAGCTGAGAAAGACCGAATCTTTCGGCATTTTCAATCATCATGACTGCCGCATTAGGCACATCAATTCCGACTTCAACCACAACGGTTGAAACAAGAAGCTGAATCTCACCGTCTGCAAACTGACGCATGATTTCATCTTTCTGCTTAGGCTTCATTTTGCCGTGCAGAAGTCCCACATTGTAGCCGACAAAGACCTCTTTCTGCAGATACTCGGCATATTCCTGAGCAGGGATAAGGTCTGTTTCCGTTTCGCCCTCTTCAACAAGAGGACAGATAACATACCCTTGTCTTCCTTCATCAATATGCTTTTTTATGAATTTATAAAGTCTTTCACGGTATTCGGGGCCGACACAGTATGTTTCAATAGGCTGTCTGCCTTTCGGAAGCTCATCAATTACTGAAATATCAAGGTCACCGTATATAATAAGACCGAGCGTTCTCGGAATGGGCGTTGCAGACATGACAAGAGTATGGGGATTGAGCCCCTTTTTTGCAAGTGCCGTCCTCTGATTGACACCGAAACGGTGCTGTTCATCGGTTATTACAAAACCGAGCTTTTTAAACTGAACATCGTCACTTATGATTGCATGAGTGCCTACAACAAGGTCAGTTTTGCCCTCGGCAAGTGCTGACTTTATTTTTTTCTTTTCAGCAGCTTTCACGGAACCTGTAAGCAAAGAAATATTTATTCTGTCACCGAAAAGCTTTGACAGCGACTTGAAATGCTGTTCTGCAAGGACCTCCGTAGGCACCATAAGTGCACACTGATAACCGTTTTCAACGGCATTATGTATAAGTGCTGCTGCAACTGTTGTTTTTCCTGAGCCGACATCACCCTGAAGCAGTCTGTTCATGGGTCTTGATGTCTTCATATCCTCAACACACTCACTGATACATCTTTTCTGAGCGTTTGTAGGGCTGTAGGGCAGGCTGTCATAGAAATCCTGAGTCTTATCATGCTGAATTCTTACAGATGTACTGCTCCTGCTTTTCTCCCTGAGAAAAATCAGCCCCAACTGCATACCGAGAAGCTCCTCAAAAACAAGGCGTCTTCTTGCGAGACGGAGCTGTTCGTCATTTTCGGGGAAATGCATATTCCTGATTGACTCCTCAAGCCCCATAAGACGGTATTTTATTATAAGATACTCAGGCAGAGTTTCCTCTATTCCGCCTCTGAGTGCCGAAAGGGCATTGCTCACAACTGCTTCAATCTTCTTTGTTGTGAGCTTTTCGGTCTGTCTGTATACAGGGTGAATTTTATCGTTGTCGGAAGCCTTTACAAAACGGGGGGAAAGCATCTCCCTGCCGCCGACGATTGTCTGATTGATTTTGCCGAAGAACAGATATTCCTGCCCCTCAAAAAGCTGATTCACAACATATTTATTATTAAAAAATGTCAGCATCAGCAGACCGTTGCCGTCAGTTGCAACAGCCTTGAAAATCATTGCACCTCCACGGGTTCTTGAGCCCTCGGGAGCATTTGTTATCCGTGCCCTGATACAACAGTTCACACCGAATTCTGTCTCCATAATCGGTGTTATTCTGCTCCAGTCCTCATAGTCACGGGGAAAGTTGAATAAAAGGTCTCCGACTGTAAAAATGCCGAGCTTGTTAAAAAGCCCGGCAATTACTTCGCCTACACCTTTTATATATTTAATGTCGGTCGAAAAGTCCATAATCAGATATCAAATAAATCAGTTGAAAGGTATCTCTCACCTGTGTCGGGGAGAAGCACCACTATATTCTTTCCTGCATTTTCGGGACGGTTTGCAATAACGGTTGCGGCAAAAAGTGCTGCACCTGAGGATATACCCACAAGAAGTCCCTCTGTCTGAGCTGCAGTCCTTGCAGCGTTGTATGCTTCCTGAGTTGAAACATCGATTATTTCATCAATGAGAGAAGTGTCAAGCACTGCAGGAACAAAGTTTGCACCGATACCCTGCAAGCCGTGGGGTGCAGGCTCCTTACCCTTGAGAACGGGAGAATCTGCAGGCTCAACTGCAATAATCTTAACCTTATCGTTAAATGCTTTAAGAGTTGTTGCAACACCTGTAAGTGTTCCGCCTGTGCCTACACCTGCAACAAAATAATCAATTTTGCCGTAGGTGTCATGAAGAATCTCCTGAGCAGTTGTAATCTTATGAATATCGGGGTTTGCCTTATTCTCAAACTGCATGGGAATCCACGCATTTTCGTACTGAGAAGCGAGCTCATTTGCTTTGTCAATTGCACCCTGCATGCCCTGTTCTTTTGGAGTGAGAACAAGCTCAGCACCGAGAGCCTTAAGCATTTTCATTCTTTCCTGACTCATATTTTCAGGCATGGTGAGAATGAGCTTATAGCCCTTTATAACAGATGCAAAAGCAAGGGCAATGCCCGTATTTCCGCTTGTGGGCTCAATTATCACTCCGCCCTCTTTAAGAAGCTCCTTTTTCTCTGCATCTTCAATCATTGCAATACCGATTCTGTCCTTTGCTGAGCCGAGGGGATTGAAATATTCAAGCTTTGCAAGAATATTTCCGCCGACACCTGCAGCATGAGCATAACGGCTCATTTTAAGCATGGGTGTCCTGCCTACAAGGTCGAGAAGACTTTCTGCTATATATTCCTTCGGTCTGAAGCCGAAGCCGTATGTGAATTCTGCCATTATATCTTCACCTTACATTCCGATGTAATTCTTTGCATTGTTGAATGCCACATCCTGCACCATTGCAGTGAGCACTTTTTCGTTCCAGGGATATTCACCGTTTTCAACCCAGTTGCCTACAAGCTCACAAAGGATTCTTCTGAAATACTCGTGACGGGGATATGAAAGGAATGAACGGGAGTCTGTGACCATGCCGACAAATTTGCCGAGCATACCGAGGTTTGCAAGTGCCTTCATCTGGGTCTGCATACCGTCAATATTATCGTTGAACCACCATGCAGAGCCGAACTGAATCTTTGATTCTGCCTCTGAATTCTGGAAGTTGCCCAGCATCGTGCCGAGAACATAGTTATCCTTGGGGTTGAGTGTGAAAAGGATTGTCTTGGGGAGCATGCCCTCTTCTGCGATTGAATCAAGACAGCGTGAAAGTCCCTCTGCAATGTTCCAGTCACCGATTGAGTCATAGCCCGTGTCGGGACCGAGCTTGTTGAACATCAGTGTATTGTTGTTACGCATTGCACCGATATGGACCTCCATTGCCCAGCCCTTTTTGTAATATTCCTTTGCAAGAAAACGAAAAAGCTCTGTCTTGTATTTGTCAATTTCGGTCTGAGTAAGCTTTTCACCCTTTTTGCCCTTTGCGAAAATTGCTTCAAGCTCGTCTTCATCTGCTCTTACGCAGGGCACATAAGAAAATGCGTGGTCTGTTGCCTTACAGCCCATTTCTTCAAAGAAATTGATTCTGTCGACAAGGATTTCCTTAAGCTTTGCATAAGTGTCGATTGTTGTGCCTGCTGTTTTTTCCATAGCCTCAAGCCATGGAATGAAAGTGGGATTTTCTATATAAAGTGTTTTGTCGGGACGGAAAGCGGGAAGCACCTTGAAGCTGACTGTTTCATCCTGCGCAATAAGCTTATGATATTCAAGAGTGTCTGCAGGGTCGTCTGTTGTGCAGACTGCTACAACATTTGATTTTGCAATAAGGTCACGGGGTCTGAAGCCGCCTGCTTTGATTTTTGCATTTGCCTTTTCCCAGATTTCGTCTGCAGTATCGGGTGAAAGAGGTGTGTCTATATCAAAATATCTCTGAAGCTCAAGGTGTGTCCAGTGATAAAGGGGGTTACCCATGCAGTAATTCATAACTGATGCCCATTTTACGAACTTTTCGTAATTTGAAGCGTCGCCTGTGATATATTTTTCATCAATACCGCAGCTTCTCATACCACGCCATTTGTAATGGTCGCCGCCGAGCCAGAGCTCAGTAATATCTGCAGGCTCCTTGTTTTCATAAATCTCCTTGGGAGAAAGATGGCAGTGCCAGTCATAGATAGGCATTGCATTACAAGCCTTGAAAAGCGTTTTTGCAGTTTCGGTTGAAAGAAGAAAATCTTCAGACATGAATTTTTTCATGAAGCAACAGTCCTTACATTTAGTTTATTTTCTGTTATTATATCACATCGTTGATTAATATACAAGAAAAATATAGATGAACATATCACATTATTTTTCTCAACGGACATATTTTAGTGCAATTTACATTAAAAAGCTATCGTTAAAAATTTAACTTTTGTCAAATCTCTTTACTAAATTAAATATATATGTTATTATTTCATTACAAAAGGACATTATCGTAATATGGAAAAAAAAGAAACAAAACAAAAAATAGTTATATTAACTGTCGCAATCATTCTTACAATTGTGACGGCTGTGATTTTTTTTGTGCATGACCCTTTTCATGAAGCTGATGAGCATTTCGGCTATGCAATGGGCAGTGAAATCGTGGCTTGTTTTTACGGCGGTGACAATAAGGAGACTGCCGATACACTTTTTTCGGAAATCAATGTCCTTGATACTGATATGCTTTCTGCAAAATCGGAAAAGTCGGAGATATACTCCCTCAACGAAAAAGGCAGTCAGCAGCTTTCTGACGAAGCTTTGCCTTATATCAACAGTTCACTTGAAATCTGCAAAGCTTCACAGGGTGCTCTTGATATCACAATCGGAAGTCTTTCATCATTATGGGGCTTTGATTCATCATCAGATATCATTCCCGATTCTTCTCTGATTGAAACAGAAAAATCCTACTGCGGATATGAAAAAATCGTGCTTGACGGCAACACCGTCACTCTCTCAGAAAATCAGAAGCTCGATATGGGTGCACTCGGTAAAGGCATTGCCTGTGACAAGGCAAAGGATATACTTTCAGCAAACGGCACAAAGAGAGCTCTTATTTCAGTCGGAGGAACGATACTGACATATTCTGACGGTAAGGATTATTATTGGCATGACGGCTGGGGAATAGCAGTCAGGACACCCGAAACTGATGACTCATCTCCTCTTCTGAGAGTTCATGTTACAGACACAAAGGTTTTCTCTACTTCGGGGGACTACGAAAAATATTTTAAAAAAGACGGAAAACGTTATCATCACATACTCAACCCCGGGACAGGTTATCCTGCTGAAACGGGGCTTAAAAGTGTAACGATAATTGCAGACAGCGGTCTTGTGGCAGACGGTCTTTCAACGGCTTGCTTTGTACTCGGCAGGGAAAAGTCACAGGCTCTTCTTGAACAATACAATGCAGAGGCAATTTTCGTCGATAAAGATAACAATGTATATATAACAGACGGCATCTTCGGTGACTGCACACTGCTTAATGACGCATACACGGTGAAGGAATATGAATAAAACACCTTTGTTCAGAAAAAGTGACATAATCATCATTCTTGTATGTCTGCTGACGGCACTTGTGTTCTTTCTGCCTACACTTTTCTCATCGGACAGAAATCTTACAGCAGTCATAGTTGCAGACGGTGAAACGGTGAAAGAAATCAGCCTGACCGACAGCACAGACGAAAAAATTGAAATTGACGGTGTTGTTATAAAGGCTCAGGGCAGAAGCATTTATTTTGAAGACAGTGACTGCCCCGACAGAATATGTGTCAGAAGCGGGGAGCTCAGCTCAAAGGGTGAATCGGCAGCATGTGTGCCCAACAGGGTTTCCGTTTATATAAAAGGCGCCGACAATTTTGATATAATGACATACTGATGAGGTATTTATGAAAAGCAATATGAATCTTACAAAGAGAACAGCACTTGACGGCATTCTTGCCGCAGTTGCCCTGACCCTTGCTTTTCTCGAAAGCCTGATACCCGACATCGCATTTCTTCCACCCGGAGCAAAGCTCGGTCTTTCCAATATTGCAGTCATGTTTGCAGTGCTTACGGTGGGATATATTGACGGCTTATTCATAACCGTAATCAAATCAGGCTTCGTATTCTTCACAAGAGGGCTTTCCTCATTCCTGATGAGCATTTCAGGCGGTGTGCTCAGCTGTATTGTTCTCATACTGATTACACATTTCTCAGAAAAGGCAAAAAATGAATTTTCATATACAGGCATTTCCGTAATCTGTGCCGTTGTTCACAACATCGGACAGACAATCACGGCAAGTATTTACATGAACACAAACCTGCTGACAGGCTACCTGCCGCTGCTGATACTTCTCGGCATTCCTGCAGGTGTTGTGACAGGCGTAATACTTAAAACAGTAATTCCAAAGTTAATCAGGATAACTCATAACTGATAAGGGGTTGAAAGAATGAGTAAAATCTCAGACGGCATCCTGAAAGCCGTAAAACAGGTAAAGGGCGGTGTACTTGTTGACCATCACAAAGACACAAAAGACATGGCAACAGTCAGAATCACACCTCCCGAAAGAGTAATACTTCCCATGCAGCAGCACATAGGTGCACCCTGTGTACCTGTTGTCAGAGTCGGCGACCATGTTGATGTAGGTCAGCTTATTGCAGACAGTGACAAATATGTGTCAGCACCCATTCATGCATCAATTTCGGGTAAAGTCACATCCGTTGCAGATGTAAAGGTTGCAAACGGCAGAATGGTGCCTGCAGTCACAATTGAAAATGACGGTGAAATGACACTTTTTGAGGGTATCGCCCCTCCCACAGTCAACAACAAGGAAGACCTTATAAAGGCTATCCGCAACTCGGGTCTTGTAGGTCTCGGCGGTGCAGGCTTCCCCTCACATGTCAAGTTCAATCTTCCCGAAGACAAGGAAATTGACACTCTTGTCATCAATGCGGCTGAATGTGAGCCTTTCATTACAGTTGACTACCGTGAATGTATCGAAAACACAAGAAACATCGTTGACGGTGTTTATCTTCTCAAGAAAATCCTCGGTTTCAAAAACATCATCATCGCTGTCGAGGACAACAAGCCCGATGCAATAAAGATTCTCAAGGAAATTGCAGATTCACACGAGGATAATGTTGTCAAGGTTATGACACTCAAGTCAAAGTATCCTCAGGGTGCAGAAAAAATGATGGTTCAGTCTGCAACAGGCAGAATCGTTCCTATGGGCAAGCTCCCTGCAGACGTGGGATGTGTCGTTGCAAATGTAGGCTCCGTTGCTTTCATTGCAAGACATGTAAGAACAGGCAGACCTATCATCAGCCGTACACTTACAGTCAGCGGTTCTGCAATTGCAAACCCGATGAATGTCCGTGTACCCATCGGTATTGAAGCATCAAAGGTTATTGAATTCTGCGGAGGCTTCAAAAAAGAGCCTGTCAAGATTATTGCAGGCGGCCCTATGATGGGAACAGCACTCATTGACACTGATGTCCCCATTCTCAAAAGCAACAACGCACTTCTTGCATTTGCAGATGAAGTCGTTACAAATAAAAAAGAGCGAGCATGTATCCATTGCGGCAGATGTGTCGATGCCTGTCCCATGAGCCTTATCCCCACGGATATTGAAGCAATGGCGATGAATAAGGATGCAGAATCACTCATTAAAGCAGGAATCATGGGCTGTATGGAATGCGGAAGCTGTGCATTCTCATGTCCTGCAGGCAAACCCCTTGTCCAGTATATGCGACTTGGTAAAGATGTAGTAAGAGAGGCAGGTGCAAAGAAATGAAAAAACTGACGGTCAGTGCGTCACCTCATGTGCGTTCACCTAAAACAGTACCGGGCATTATGCTCGATGTTATCATTGCCCTTGTACCCGCACTTATAGCTTCGGTTGTGCTTTTCGGTTTCAGAAGCCTTCTTGTTACGGCAGTGTGTGTCGTTTCATGTATCGCTTCCGAATACATAGCACGAAAAATCATGAAGCGTGACAACACAATCGGCGACCTGAGTGCAATCGTTACAGGCATGCTCCTTGCATTCAACCTCCCCGTTTCAATCCCTCTGTGGATGTGTGTCGTAGGCAGTGTTTTTGCAATTGTTGTTGTAAAGCAGTTCTTCGGCGGTATCGGTCAGAACTTTGTAAATCCTGCTATCGGCGGCAGAATCATGATGCTCGTTTCATTCGCGTCTGCAATGACAGACTGGACAGCACCCCTTGAATGGTTCAAAAACGGCGGTATTGATGCAATGTCAACAGCAACACCTCTTGCATCGCTTACGGCAAACGGTGACTATTCTTCTCTTCCCTCACTCCTTGATATGTTCCTGGGTGTCAGAGGCGGCTGTCTCGGTGAAACATGTGCACTCGCACTCATTCTCGGCGGTATTTACCTTGTGGCAAGAAGAGTAATCAAGCCCGTTATTCCCCTCTGTTTTATCGGCACAGTTGCAGTTATCATGCTTATTGCAGGCAAAGGCGACTTTGAATTCATGCTTTATGAAGTCCTTTCCGGCGGTCTTCTTATAGGTGCAATCTTCATGGCAACAGACTATGCGACAAGCCCCCTTACAACAAAAGGCAAGATTATTTTTGCAGTAGGCTGCGGTGTTATCACTTCTGTTATCAGACTTTTTGCAAATCTTCCCGAAGGTGTTTCATATTCAATCATTATTATGAACATCCTTGTTCCTCACATCGAATCAATCACAAGACCCCGTCCCTTCGGTGCTGAGAAAGAGAAAAAAGAAAAGAAAAAGGAGGAAGCTGCATCATGAAAAAGTTTTCTCCCAAAGAAATATTAATGCCGACAATTGTTCTTTTTGTGATATGCGTTGTGGCATCTGCTCTTCTGGGCGGAACAAACATGCTCACAGAAGACAAGATTGCTTCAATCGAAGCTGAAGCAAAGGTTCAGGCAATGCAGACTGTTATGTCTGATGCCGTATCATTCAGTGAAGAAGCACAGGCAAGCGAAACTGTTGCATACTGCGAAGCTCTCGATGCTGACGGCAATGTAATCGGTTATGCATTCACCGTTTCGGAAAACGGCTACGGCGGTGAAATAAAAATTATGGTCGGTGTCAATACAGACGGTACAGTCAGAAAGCTTGCAGTGCTGTCTGCCGACAATGAAACTCCCGGTCTGGGCCTCAATATCAAAAAGGATTCATTCCTTGACCAGTTTATCGGCAAGGTGAACGGTATTGCCGTAAACAAAAACGCTCCGTCAGGAAACGAAATTCAGGCACTTACAAGTGCAACTATATCATCAAGTGCAGTAACAAGAGCTGTCAATTCAGCCCTTGACTGCTTTGAAAATGAAGTAAAGGGAGGTGCTGAAAATGGCTGAGAAAAAATCTCTCGGTAAAGAGTTTACCAAAGGTCTTATCAAAGAGAATCCCGTTCTCCGTCTTGTTCTGGGCACCTGTCCCACTCTTGCCGTTACAACATCGGTAACAAATGCTATCGGTATGGGTGTTGCGGCAACAATCGTTCTTGTATGCTCAAACATCGTTATTTCCTTACTGCGTAAGGTTATCCCCTCAAAGGTAAGAATCCCTGCATACATCGTTGTTATTGCGGCATTCGTTACAATAGTACAGATGCTTGTAAAGGCATTTGTTCCCGCCCTTGACACGGCTCTGGGTGCATTCCTTCCTCTTATCGTTGTTAACTGTATCATTCTCGGCAGAGCTGAAGCATTCGCAAGCAAGAACACAGTTCTTTACTCTGCTGTTGACGGTCTCGGCATGGGTGTAGGCTTCACAGCGGCACTGTGCATGATGGGTACTGTCAGAGAAATCCTCGGTGCAGGTACATTCCTTGCAGGTATTCAGGACTTGCTTGTTCTTTTCGGAGACAATGTTTTCGGCGGCTGGAACGGTCTTGACTTCAACAATGCTCTTTCAACAATCGGTCTTCAGCCCATAACAATCTTCATTCTTCCTGCAGGCGGTTTCTTCGTTTTCGGCATTCTTATGGCAACAGCAAACAGAATCGCAGAGGGCAGAGGAAAACCGAAAGCAGAGCTCGGCTGTACAAGCTGTCCCATGGCAGGTCACTGCAACAAAAATAAAGACGAAAAGTGCGAAGGCACAGATAAGGAGGCTACAGCATGAAATATCTTATAGCTCTCCTTGTAATGGGACTTCTGACAAACAACTTTGTTCTTTCAAAGTTCTACGGTATCTGTCCTTTCCTCGGTGTTTCCAAAAAGCTGAATACTGCAGTCGGTATGAGTGCGGCAGTTATCTTTGTTATGCTTATGTCAACTGCGGCAACATACCCCATAAATCAGCTTCTTATCAAGAACGACCTTGAATATCTTCAGACAGTTATATTCATTCTCGTAATTGCAGCCCTTGTTCAGATGGTTGAGATTGTACTCAAGAAGTTCATGAAGCCTCTTTACAATGCTCTGGGTATTTATCTTCCCCTTATCACAACAAACTGTGCCGTGCTCGGTGTTGTTCTTCTCAATGTTGATGAAGGCTATACATTTGTTCAGTCAATGGTAAATTCTCTTGGTGCAGGTCTCGGCTTCATGCTTGCGATGGTTCTTTTTGCAGGCGTCAGAAAAAAAATGGAGAACTGCGATGTTCCCGAATTCCTCAAGGGTCTTCCCATAACTCTTGTTGCAGCATCTCTTGTTTCTCTTTCATTCCTCGGCTTCGGCGGTATCGTCGAAGGTATGGGACTTATTTAAGGAGGTGTTATCATGAGCGGTATTTTAACAGCAGTAATCATCGTCGGTATAATCGGTCTTGTGTGCGGTATTGCCCTTGCGATAGCATCTATAGTTCTTGCCGTGCCCGTTGATGAAAAGGCTGAAACAATAACAGAAATGCTTCCCGGTGCTAACTGCGGTGCATGCGGATTCTCCGGCTGTGCAGGCTATGCGGCGGCACTTTCAAAGGGTGAAACAACAGACACAGCACTGTGTAACCCCGGCGGAAACGAAGTTTCAAAGCAGATTGCAGAATACTTAGGTCTCTCTGCAGGTGAAATAGAGCCCATGACAGCAGTTGTCATGTGTCAGGGTATTTATGCCAACGCTACAACAAAAATGGAGTACAAGGGTGTACAGAGCTGTAAAATGGCATCTCAGCTTTTCGGCGGTCCCAAAGACTGTATTCACGGCTGTCTGGGACTCGGCGACTGTATGAGAGAATGTCCCTACGGTGCAATTCAGATATGTGACGGTGTTGCAAGAGTCAGCCCTGCAATATGTAAAGCATGTAAAAAATGTATTGCAGCATGTCCCAAGGGTCTTATCGAGCTTCTGCCTCTCAACAAATCAAAGGCAGCAGTTCTGTGTAAGAACAAGGATAAGGGTGCCATTGCAAGAAAAGAATGTAAAATGGCTTGTATCGGCTGTATGAAGTGTGTAAAAACCTGCGAAGCAGATGCAATTACTGTACAGAACTTCAATGCCCATGTTGATATTTCAAAATGTATCGGCTGCGGCAAATGTAAGGATGTCTGCCCTGTAGGCTGTATTGATATTCTTAATCTGTAAAATATAATTTAAAGCCGGCTCGTGAGAGTCGGCTTTTCCGTTTGTAAAATTCGTCCAAAAGTCAAAAGTTGATATTTAATTTTTTGGTATTCTCTTGCAAATTACTTTAATATATGTTATTATTCTTTTATATATAACAAAGGAGGAAGATTTGTGGCAGACAAACAGGTCGATACCGGTAAAATTACCGATGCGAATATGAACTATGTCTATGAAAACAGACGTTATGTCGGCAAAAAAGAAACTGCTGCATTCGTTTTATGGGATGCTGCGCAGAGTCTTAACATCAACACCTATTCAGGCCGTTTCATAACAAACATTGTAAAGATAGACTTAGGTTACCAGACTATCGCAAAAACAATAAACAGCATCTGGGATATTGTCAACGACGTTTTCACAGCAGCTATTGTTGAGAAGACGAGAACCCGTTGGGGCAAGTTCAGACCTTATCTTATGGGTCTTGCAATACCCGGTTGTATCGCAACATTGCTTTACTGGCTTATGCCCATTCTTTTTGCAGGTCAGCCCGCAATGTCAATCAGCAAATTCATTTTCTACATTTCACTTGAAATTATCCGTGAAGGTGTAGGCACATTCCAGTCAATTGCAAGAACAGGTATGCTGGCAACCATAACGCCCCACCCTGTTGACCGAACGAGGCTTATAACAGTTGCAAACTTTGCATCGGGCTTCTTCGGCGAAAAGCTTCCCGAGCATGGAATGACAATTCTTTTGGACCTTATCGATAACAAGGTCTTCAGAAACGGTTCATCAGTTGAACAGCAGCTCATGGGCGCATTCGTAGGCATGGGTGCCGCAACAACACTTATTTCCAGCGGTATGTCATTCTGGTATTTTGCAAACTCAAAGGAAAGAGTTATGCAGTCAGTGCAGACACCCAGCATAAAGGACTCACTCAAGTCAATCATCAACAACAAGCCCGTTCTGCTCATGACCTTGTCTGACTTCCTTGCAGGCTTCGGTATTTCGGGCAGTAAGCAGGACTACTACATAGACGTTCTTCACTTTGCGTCAATGACACTTGTTGCAGGTCTTCCGGCAGCACCGTTGTCACCCATATCATACTCCTTCGGTCCCTGGTTCAGACGCAAATTCTCCAGCCGTTTCCTCTACATTGTCAGCCGCAACATTTCAAACTTCCTTCATGTTTTCGTGTTCCTGTTCGGCTGTATCGGTATGGACTGGAAGACAAAGAAGGGCGGTCTTTACAGAAGCAAGCTCGCAATGTTCTTCATCATGGCAGCATGGGAGCTCATCTGGACATGCTTCTTCGGTCTTATGCAGGTTATCGGCACAGAGCTTTACAACGAGTCAATGGACTACTGCGAATGGAAGAACGGTTACAGAACAGAAGCTATGACCTCAGTTGCAAAGGGACTTGCCGCAAAGGTTTCATCCTCTGTCAGCCAGGTTATCACAACTGCTCTCAAGAAGATTGTCGGTTACGACCAGAGCGCTTACACAGCAGGCAAGGAACAGCCTGACAGCGTTAAGTTCTACCTTTTCGCAATGTTCACAATCATTCCCTCACTCACAGGCTCATTCGGTATCATCCCCATGCTCTTCTATGACCTTCACGGTAAAAAGAAGGAGCGTATGTATGCAGAGCTTCTTGAAAGAAGAAAAGATAAATCACTCGCTGCATCCGAGGGTGACCTTGAATCCGTCAAGGCAATGGAAGAAAAGCTCAAAGCTATCCGTGACGGTGTTGATAAATAAAATAACAAAAATTGAGGATTAATCTCACTTAAGAGATTAATCCCCTTTTTTGTTCTGAATATTCCCGATACGGAAAGAATAATAACAATAACCGCCGCGACTACAACAATCGGATTTATCGTCGGTTCAGCAACAAGAATCTGTGTCGGACCGTCACTGCCACCGATAATTGCAATGCTTGTATCAGGTGTTCTGTTTATAAGATACACAGCAAACCATGTAAAAAATTCTGCAAAAAGAACGACCGAAGAAATTACACAGAATACAACAGAAACAATCCTTTTGGTTCTTCTGTGAGCCTCATTCTGCTTTGCAAACTGTTCATTAAGAAGTTCCAGTTTTGCGGCTATAATTTTAAGTTCGGAGTTTTCTTCCATCTCGGATCTTTCACCAAGAAGGTTATTTACAGTAGTATCAAGTTCCTCCGCCAATTTTATCAGCATTTCCGAATCGGGCACAGACAATCCCTTTTCCCATTTTGAAACAGTCTGTCTGACAACATTCAGTTTCATGGCAAGTTCTTCCTGAGAAAGCCCTTTTGCTTTTCTCAGTTTCCGTATATTTTCATTAAGCATTTTATCACTCCCTACAGTAATCATTATACATCATATCAACCGTTGCATCAAGCAACGAAAAATAACATCGGATGTCTCACAGGACATCCGACATTTTTTTACCCTATCAACATTGCTGTCTGCTGTTTTATCCATTCACCCCATGCCCTGTAATCATCGGCAAAAAGATGTATTCCGTCTGATGTACAGTCGGGAGAAAGATAACCGTTACCGTCGCTGAAAATCTCATTTGCATCAATAAAGAAGATTTTTTCGTTATCGGCAAACTGTGAAAGTGCGTTGTTTATATTAACAACGGCTTCATTTTTTATGTATTCGCTCTTTTCGGAAAACTCCCGTGTCACAAGGAGGTTTGCCTGCACAAAAATCAGTGCACAGGGCTGTTTTTTCTTAACCGTATCAATAAGCTTTCCGTATTCATCAATTATTCTGTTCAGAGGAAAGCCTGCTTCATTGACACCGAGAGTGATAAAAACCTTGCCGTACTGTCTGCTGTCAAGAAGCTGTGTCAGATACACATCACCAAGCCCCTCAATATTCACAACTGCCTCGGGCAGCTGAAAAACAGTCATTCCCACTACGGCAAAGAAATCTGCATCATCAAGGTCTGCATATTTCTCAAGACCGACGCTTCTTGAATCACCTATAAAAAGGGTGTCCTCCATTGAAGCTGTGCAGACAGGTGATTCTTTTTCAGGTGATGTTGCGATGATATCAGAAAAGGGAGTGTCAACAACAGCGCCCGTTTCATCTGAACCTGAGGGCAGTAAAAGGATAATTCCGACTGCGGCAACCATAAGAATTACGGCAAAAACAACTATATATATTCTTTTCATCTGTTTATTCCGTTATCATGCACTCAGAAGCATTGCCCTCTTTATCAATTCTGACAGTCTTTATCTCCTGAGGCTTCCACTGCATTGTGAAGCTGACATTCATTGCATTGAAATCAACCGTTGCAGTTGTGTTTCTGCCATCTGTTTCAACGATTCGCATTATCACGCCGTTGCCGTCCTCTGCAGTTTTCACTGCTGTCACGATAACATTATCACAGTCAACCTTCAGTGCTGAATATGTCTGAGGCAATACGCCGTCATGATGTGTTTCCTGATGTGTCTGCAGGGGGTTATTGAGAATTTCCGACATCCTGAAAAGCTCTGAATTGATTTTCTCTGTATGAGGTACAATTTCATATGTGAATTCCTGCTGACCTTTATCGAGGAATTCCATTTCAGCGTCACGGAAACGCTGTCCGTAATGGTCAAGGTATGCACAGCCACGGGCAATCATCATTCTCATATCGTTTCCGATTGCACAGAAGCTGTATTTGCTTGTATTGAGAAGTCCGAGACCGTTGCCTGCTTCGTCACAGATGTCACACCATGCATGGCAGGGCTCCTCCTGACCGTTTGCAGCCTTTTCAATAAAGCCGTAAGGCATTGAATATGTAATTGTGCTGTTATTCACATCCGCATCAAAGGAAAGCTTTACTGATTTATACTGTTCATCAAAATCAAGAACTGTTCTGACAGTAAGCTTTTCGCTCTCACTGTAAAGTGAATAATATCTTGTAAGAACAGAGTTGCCGTATTTTACAACAGTTTTTATTGTAGCTCTGAGGGGGCCCTTTTCGATAAGCTCTGCAGTACCGTCAGAAAAACTGCCGATATCGATATTATAATCAAAAATACCGTGTCCCCATGTGTCGTTTGCCTTGTCCTCACAGACAACTGCCTTGCCGAGGAGCCCCTTTGCATAGTCCCTGCCGTTCTTTTTCAGGATATAAGCTGAAACAGCACCTGTTTCCTTATCAAGGACAATCTTTACCTTTGAATTTTCAAGAGTATTCTCTGTTGCAGTAAGGTCTGTATCGTATTCCTTCTCGAATTCAGGATTTCTGTGATAAAGATAATACACACCGTAACCGTAAGGCTCAATTTCGGCTTCAAAGATTGTTTTCATCACATGGTCACCGTCTGTATAGGGTGCACGGACCTTCTGCAGACGAATCTCTCTGCCCTTACTGTCAAGAACCCTTGAAACTCCCTGATCGCCGAACTGACCAACCGATTTCACGGGGAAGGAATGGGGATTGAACACAACCATGGGTGAGCCCTCACCCTCTCTGTACCACATTCTTGCTCTCATTTCGCTTGTGTCTGCATCAAGGAAATCTGTTGTCTTTATTCTCCATGAGATACGCTGTGCGGCAAAGGTATTTATGCCCATTGCCGTCTCACGGGCATAGCCGAATGCATTTTCAGCATCCACATAAGCATCCTTGATTGAACAGCCTGCAAGAATATCGTGAAACTGATTGAACATGACTCTTTCCCAGGCTTTTTCCGCTTCTGCCTGATGAGTGGCTGAGCCTGTTACGGCATTTGCAAGGACATCCATCTTTTCTGCAGTTACAAGGGCTGTTTCCGCACGGCGGTTAAGCTCCTTTACACGGCTGTTTGCACTGTAGCAGCCGCTTGCGTGATGCTGTAAATCCTCTGTCACAAGGGGTGCCGGAACATCCTTTGTCTCCTCAAAATACTCATCGGGTGTTGCATATTTAAAATTGCCCTGAGAAATAAGCTTTTCGGCAGTTGCGAGATGCTCCTTTGACGGGCCTCCGCCGTGATTGCCGACACCGATGAATACCATCATCGGCTGATTTTTATTGTAATAATGGTTTCTGAGTCTTTCGTCATCAGCATTTCCGCCGTAACCGTCAGGAATATGGAAGCATCTGACTTCGCTTCCGTCGGGACTCTGCCACAGATGTAAGCTCTCAGAGGGCAGGTTGGGCTTTTCGTTACGGTTATCGGGACGCTGATATATGTAATTGTCAATTCCCGCTTTTTTCAGAAACTGAGGAAGCATTCCGTTATGACCGAAGGAATCAACATTGTAGCCTGTATTTACGGTGATGCCGAAATTCTCCTTAAAAAACTTCTGAGAATAGAGCAAATGACGGCAGAAAGCCTCACCTGACGGGATATTGCAGTCGGGCTGAACCCACATTCCGCCGACAACTGCCCATCTGCCTTCCTCCACACGCTGTCTTATTTCTTCAAACATTTCAGGCTCACTGAGCTTTATCCATTTATAATATGAGGCACAGGCACTTGTGAAAATATAACCGTCAAACTCATTCATTCTGTCAAGGGCAGAACGGAATGTTGACTTTACAAGTGACAAGCCCTCGGGGAAACACCATTGCCACACGGGGTCAAGGTGGGCATTTGCAATAAGATAATAATTATTTTTCATTTAAAACAACTCCTGACAGTTATTCGCTGAAGAAATGCTTTTCAAGTGCGGCACAAAGATAATGATAAACAGGCAGATGATATTCCTGTATTTCATATGTTTCGCAGGACGGTGCATTTATTGTGACATCGCACAGCTGACTGAGTCTGCTCGGCTTTTCACCCGTCAGAGCAACAGTCCTTGCACCGATTGCCTTTGCCACGGTTATCGCATTGACGATGTTTTCGGAATTGCCTGAGGTCGAAATGCCTATAACCAGATCCTTGTCGCTTGCATATCCGTATACAAGCTGTGCATAGAGCATCTGCGGGTCAACGTCATTTATGAATGCAGACAGCACTGCGACCTGACTCGGCAGAGAAATTGCAGGCAAAGCACCCTGTAATTTACTGCGAAGCTCAGAGGGAATGCGTTCATCATGAACAGTCCGTTTCAGGTGAAAGCCCTTCATCAGCTCACCGACGATATGCTCACTGTCTGCGGCACTGCCTCCGTTTCCGCAGACAAGCACCTTTCCGCCCTGCTCATATACTTTAATCATAAGCTCAAGGGCATCGCTTATCTGCTTTTCACACACGCTGAGTGCAGGATATCTGCTTAATAGCCTTTCCATCATATCTCCCCTTTTATTCCGCAGACTGCAACGCACAATGCAGCCACATCACCCAATGAATCACCGAGCTGAGCAGGTACTATTCTGCAGGCATTCCTTGACGCTGCAAGAGTCTCTTTTTCAATAACCTTTGTCATTTCATCACGAAGCAACTCTTCGCTTCTCTGAAAAATACTGCCGAGAACTATCAATTCGGGATTGAGAATATCAATAAGAACGGACAAGCCCTTACCGAGCATATTACCGCACTGACGGTAAACGGCAATTGCATTTTCGTCACCGTTTTTTGCTGCCTCGGCAATGGATTTTGCAGTAATCTCACCCTCGGCAAAGCTGACGGATTTACCCATCTGACTGTTTTCCTTTGCCACGGTCTGACCAAGCTGAGCAATACCTCCGCCTGAGCAGAAGCCCTCAAAGGACCCTGCCTTACCGTATCCCACGGGGCCGAAATCCGAAAGTCTGATGTGACCGACCTCACCTGCCATGTCACAGGCTCCGCTGTACAGCCTGCCGCCGAGTATCAGACCGGCGCCGAGACCTGTTCCGAAGGTAAGAAAAATCATATTTTCTGTGCCTTTGCCTGCACCGAATTTCCATTCTGCAAGAGCGCATGCATCAGCATCATTCTTCAGAAAAACAGGAACGGAGAACTTCTCACGGAGCATTTTTACAATTTTAACATTATCCCAGCCGGGAAGATTGGGAGGTGATTTGATTACTCCGTTTTCTGAGTCAAGAGGCCCTCCGCAGCTGATACCGATTGCATCAGAATAACCCATTGAATCAACCGCATCAATAATCATCTGCAGTGTCCTGTCACGGTCAGTTGTGGCAAACATAACCTTTTTTATGATTTCACCGTTTTCATTTCCACGGACAACAGCACACTTTGTCCCGCCTATGTCTATACCTATGATTTCCATTTTCATCAACCCAGAATTCAATTATACAATTATTATAAAGTTATTTTATTATAAAAGCAATTATTATACAAATATTTTAATATTATTTTTACATATATTGAAAAGCTGATACGTTTTTACCGCTATAAAGAAATATGTTCACTGTCATACAACATTCCACCGGACATTCATTACAGAATCCGCAAATTGTGAAAAAAATGTCAATCTGCATTAAAAAATGAATAAAAAATTATATCTTTTTGCATTAAATACTACTTTACATTTGCGTTGTAAAGTAGTATTATATTATTTGGTGTATACCGTATGATATTTTTGTATAATTATTCAAGGAGGCAATATATCCATGGCAAGAAAAATGAAAACTATGGACGGTAACAACGCTGCGGCTCACGTTTCCTATGCGTTTACCGAAGTAGCAGGCATTTATCCCATCACACCCTCAAGCCCCATGGCAGACTACGTTGACCAGTGGTCAGCTCAGGGACTCAAGAACATTTTCGGCACAACCGTTAAGGTTTCCGAAATGGAATCAGAAGCAGGCGCTGCAGGTACAGTTCACGGCTCACTTAACGCAGGTGCGCTCACAACAACTTACACTGCATCACAGGGTCTTCTTCTTATGATCCCCAACATGTACAAAATCGCAGGTGAACTTCTTCCTTGCGTATTCCACGTATCAGCTCGTTGCGTAGCATCTCATGCTCTTAACATCTTCGGCGATCATTCAGACGTTTATGCTTGCCGTCAGACAGGCTTTGCTATGCTTGCTGAAACAAACACTCAGGAAGTTATGGACCTTGGTGCAGTTGCTCACCTTGCAACAATCAAGTCAAGA
>JAFUIY010000119.1 GCA_017473925.1 Clostridia bacterium
ACATCCGCCTGAGGGACCGCCTGTCTGGGCTGCCTTGAATTTCTTGCCGTTAGGAATACCGCCGCCGATTTCCTCAACGATTTCACGAAGAGTTGTACCCATGGGGATTTCAACAAGGCCTGTGTTCTTGATTTTACCGCCCAGAGCAAATACCTTTGTACCCTTTGATTTTTCTGTACCCATTGTGTTGAAGAATTCAGCACCCTTGAGGATAATCTGGGGAACGTTAGCAAAAGTTTCAACGTTGTTTTCTGTTGTGGGCTTGCCGAAAAGACCCTTTACTGCGGGATAGGGAGGACGGGGACGGGGCTCACCACGGTTGCCTTCGATTGATGTCATAAGAGCAGTTTCTTCACCGCATACGAATGCACCGGCACCAAGACGGATGAAGAGATCGAAGTCGAAGCCTGAACCGAAGATGTCCTTACCGAGAAGACCGTACTCTCTTGCATCGTCAATAGCCTTCTGAAGACGGGCAACAGCGATGGGGTACTCAGCACGAACATAAACATAACCTTCTGATGCGCCTGTTGCGTAGCCGCAGATTGCCATAGCTTCAACAAGACAGTGGGGGTCGCCTTCAAGAACCGAACGGTCCATGAATGCACCGGGGTCACCTTCGTCAGCGTTACATACTACATATTTCTGGCCCTTGGGCTGTGCTGCTGTGAAGCTCCACTTGAGACCTGTGGGGAATCCGCCGCCGCCTCTGCCGCGAAGACCTGAATCCTTGATTTCCTGAATAACCTGCTCGGGAGTCATCTCTGTAAGAGCCTTACCGAGGGCTGCGTAGCCATCCATAGCGATATACTCATCAATATTTTCGGGGTTGATAACACCGCAGTTACGAAGAGCAACACGCTTCTGTGACTTATAGAATGTTGTGTCGCTGAGTGAAACATGCATTGCTTCTTCCTTAACGCTTTCATCAACATCCGAGTAAACAAGACGGTCTACTGTTCTGCCCTTAAGAAGATGCTCAGTAACGATTTCTGCAACGTCATCCTTCTGAACTCTTGAGTAGAATGTGCCGTCGGGATATACGATAACAACAGGACCTAATGCACAAAGACCGAAACAGCCTGTCTGAACAACTTTAACTTCTTCTGAGAGACCGTTTTCTGCAAGACGGTTTTCGAATTCTTCGATAAGTGTCTTACTGCCCGATGATGTACAGCCTGTACCGCCGCATATCAGAATCTGGGAACGAATCATATTTTTTACCTCCAACTTGTATTAACAATGAAAATATTATACGTTTGAAATAGTATATTCGTCGATAACCTTACCGCCCTTGAGGTGCTTTTCAACAACTTCCTTTGCCTTTTCGGGAGTCATCTTGACGTATGTTATCTTTTCTTTGCCTGCCTCGTAAACTTCAACAACGGGCTCATACTGACAGATACCGATACAGCCTGTCTGTGTAACCATAATGTTGCCTGCAAGGCCCTGTGCACCAACCTCCTCAACGAATGCGTTAAGAACAGGTCTTGCGCCTGCTGCGATACCGCAAGTAGCCATACCTACAACTACTCTTGTCTCGCTGCTGCCTTCACGAAGGACAACTTTATTCTGCATCTTTTCTTTGATTGCAGCAAGTTCAGCCAATGATTTCATACTCTATCTTATCCTTTCATATAAATTACTTATTTAATGCACAATGCATAATGCATAATGCAAAATTAACAGTTTTCATAGGCTTCTTCAAGATAGCCTTTTATCCAGAGGATAACCTCAAGATTATCAAGAGGGACATCGCCGAGGACTTCCTTAAGCTCCTGAGTGTCAAGCGACACTTCATTATCAGGGCTTGTGTGACTGAATATCCACCTTATATCGGGACTGCCCTGAATCAGGGTTGTGACACTCGAAACGATGTCACCCAGCGGTGTGAAGTCAATACTGTTTTTGTTGAAAACAGCCGTAGTCACCGTGCCGTGGTCTCCGGGATAATCACTCTCGTGTTTTGATTCAATACTGAAGCTGCCTCCCGTCTGTTCGGCTGCAAGCTTCAGAAACGGGATTCCCATTCCGACTTTTCGTGTTGTACGTGTCGTACTGAAGGGGTCCGTTACGGTTCTGAGAAAATCGGGCTTCATTCCGCAGCCGTTGTCACTGATTTGCATTGTGAAGGTGTCATCGGTTTCGGTCAGGGTAACATAGACCGTGTCTGCCCCTGCCTTTACGGAATTTTTGGCTATATCAAGAATATTCAGCGAAAGTTCTTTCATAGCTCAACCTCGTAAAATCTCAAAAAGTTTTTTTCTGACAAGCGCACTGCTGTAGGGCTCGTCATCTATCTCAAAGTATTCCTTTTTCTCTTTTATATCCCACAGGTAATGGGCATCTGACGACACCACCTTGAGGGTTTTTCTGAGATTGGGATACTTTTCGTCATAGTCATTTATGTTTTCACCCGAATGGAACTCCGCAGTTTTAAACTCCATATATTCATATTCGGGGAAGGTACCCAGCATTGCAATAATTCCGTTTGCATCCCTGTCAACGTGTGCAGGATAACAGATTCCTCCGTGTTCAGTCACGATTTCGTACACGGTATCAATCATAATATCCGTTGCGTTGGAGAGAAGATGCTCTTCCTCACCGATTACTTCATCATTTTCATTCATAATCTGCTGAAAACCGAAGATATCGGTACGGTTGGGAATAAGCATTCTGTGTTCCTGTATAAATTCATCAAACGCCATCGCCGTTTCAAGCTCCTCAAACAGACACACAACGTGAATGTCTTCGGCAGTTGTCAGCTCCATACCTGCAACGGGGATAATGCCGTTTTTCTTTGCCGCTTTGAAGAATGCGGGGCAGTTTTTACAGGTGTTGTGGTCTGTCAGCGCCATAATGTTCAGCCCGTTGAGGACTCCCATACCTGCGATGTTGTTGGGTGTCATATCGTCGTCACCGCATGGGGACAGACATGAATGGATATGAAGGTCGTAATAATACTTGTTCATATCTGCTCAGACACCTTCACAGCCGTTTCGTATGACGGCAACGCTGATGAAAGAATGTTGATTTCCTTTTGCTGTGCAACCGTGATGACTTCATCATCAACAGTTACGCCCTCTGAGAGAATGATACAGGAGACATCAGCAAGTGAGGCAACCGCAATGATGTTGATGTTGGACATTATTGTTATCCATGCATCGTCACCCTTTGCTCTGCCCATAACCCAGCTTAAAAGGTCACCCATATAGCATCCCGTGACTTCCCTGTCACCGTCTGCCGTAACAACAGCCGTAAAACCGCATTTTTCACACAATTCTTTAACTGTCATTTTCCGTTTCTCCTTTCGGGGAGCAATTCAATACACGGCAAAGACTTATATCAGCCTGACCTCTTACGATATCCTCTGCAAAAGCCTTGCAGGTGGGTGAACCGCAGGCTCCGCAGTCGATTCCCGGAAGTGTTCCTCTTATTTCCTGAATCTGAGCCATCATACGCATTGATTCGCTGAAGCTGTTGCTCAGCCTCGAAATCGGCGTATATTCGGGCAGCTCATAAGAGAGAATATTGTCAGGAATGAACTTTGTACCCTTGGGAAGCCTGTTGACCGATACGGGAAGATATCTTCTGACTGAGTGAAGACGCGTTCTTGCTATAAAGGGATTTTCTATAGTCATAACACCGCCGACACAACCGCCCGTACAGGCATTCAGCTCCACAAATTCAAGCTGAGGTATATTGCCGTTTTCTATGGCATCAAGCACCTTGTTGACATTTTCGATGCCGTCTGCCGCAAGATAATTATCATTGAGTATTGCCGAGGATTCACCGCCGCTGGATGCCCAGCCGACACCTATCATACCCGTTTCGGATGCAATATCGGGAGAATTATCCTTTTTCATTGCCGCAATAAGCCTGAAGTAAACATCCTTGAGAGAAATGACAACGTCGATTTCACTTTTGTAATCGCCGAAGCCGTTTCTGATATAGCTTACCTTACCGGGGCAGGGAGAAATAAAGAAAAGTCCGATATCCGAATCCTTGAGCTCGGGATGTTCTTCCTTTGCCTTTTTTCTTGCCATTTTTGCGGCAATTTCAAGGGGAGGAAGAATGGGCATCAGATTATCCCTTAAATAAGGATATCTGAGTGAAATAAGCCTTACAACAACGGGACAAGCCGAGCTGATGACGGGCTTTTTGATTCCCTCGGTTTTAAGATAAAGACGGGTATACTCCGTTACATATTCAGCAGCCTTTGCAACTTCGAAAACATCGTCAAAGCCGATGTCGAGAAGCCCCTGAAGAACAGTATCCACATCCTCGAGATTGTCAAACTGACCGTAAAGAGAGGGAGCAGGAAGAGCAACCTTCCATTTGTAGCCCTGATAGTGCTCAAACTTTGAGCACATCGCTTTCTTTGCGTTGTTCGGACAAACTCTGATACATTCACCGCAGTCGATACATCTGTCTTCATTGATGACAGCATGACCGTCACGGATTCTTATAGCTTCTGTGGGACAATGACGCAGACAAGTTGTACAGCCTGTGCATTTGCTCACATCAAGCTCAACTGAATGCTTATACATCGTAATCCCACCCCAAAACAATTCGCAATTCGCAATTGGAAATTCGCAATTTCGGAACTGCGTTGCATTTATATTATTAGTTATAGTCGTTTTTCTGCGTTTTTGATATTGCCGTCAGAATCCTTATAAGCTCTTTGCAATCACCATATATACTAAGAAAAGATAACCTATTAATATATCCTGTTTCAAAAAGCAGTTCCAGCCAGTATTCTGTTTCGCTTGCCTCTTTTAAAGCAATATTTATCTTGGAATAAAAGTCTGCTCTGCTTTGTCCGCAGATTGCCTCTTTTACATTTGCACCGATACTCGTTCCGCTTTTCTTTATCTGTTCCGATAAAACAAATTCTTTTTTGCTTCTCAGATATTCGGATAGCTTAATAATTCTTATAGCGAATGCCTTGCTTTTATCAACAATTATATTATTGCTTTTCATCAAAAATCACCCTTTATAATCAAAAGGCGAAGCCTTTTCCGAAATTGCACATTGCGAATTGAGAATTGCGAATTAGCAAACACAAAAACTAAATGCTTTTTTATAATTAAAGGTTTACTACCATCTTAATAGTAGTTCCCTCTCCGACAACAGAGTCAATTGTCATTTCATCTGTATATCGTTTCATATTCGGAAGTCCCATACCTGCGCCGAAGCCCAGTGAACGGACCGAATCTGTTGCTGTGGAGAAACCCTCCTGCATGGCAAGGTTAACATCTGCAATACCGGGGCCCTTATCAGCAAGGATAATTTCAATCTTATCCTCACTCACGATAACATCGGCTTCGCCTCCGCCTGCGTGAATGACCATGTTGATTTCACCCTCATACATTGCAATTGAAACCTGTCTTATAATTTCAGGGGGAATTCCGAGTCGTCTGAGATTCTTTTTCACCTGAACCGATGCCTGACCTGCAGATGTAAAATCCTCACCGTCAACATCGAAATGAAAGGTCAATGATTCACTCATAATTTCCTGCCGTTTCCGACAAGGCCGTTCACATAAAGCTTTCCGCAAGCCTCGTAAAGGCGCATGTCTGTTGCAAGGATTGCCATACCGCTGTCAGCAGCAAGGTCAATCATTTCCTGAGTAGGTTTCTTGCCTCTTACAAAAACAAGGCAAACCATATCCATCATTTCTGCTGTTCTGATTACCTGTGAATTGACAAGTCCCGTAAGGAGCACAGCCTGGTCCTTCACGTATGCGAGAACATCGCTCATCATATCACTTCCGCAGGCAGAGTGCACATCCGCATCAAGACAGTCTTCTCCGCAGAGCACTTCAGCTTCAAGCAGTTCTTTAATAGTTCCTATAGTCATAAGACCTTATCCTCTCAACGACCGTATATTAATGTAATAAGAATTATTCGTACTTTGCAAGAATGCCGGGGATGTCGTCTGCAACAAGTCTGCCGTAAACGTCTTCATTGACTGTAAGAACGGGAGCAAGACCGCAGGCACCGATACAACGGCATGCTTCAAGTGAGAACTTACCGTCTTCTGTGCATTCGCCTGATGCGATACCGAGGCATTCCTCAAGCTTGTCAAGAAGCTGCTGAGCGCCCTTAACGTAACAAGCAGTACCGAGACATACTGAAACATTATACTTACCCTTGGGTGAAAGTGAGAACTGTGCATAGAATGTTGCTACGCCGTAAACCTTTTCAAGGGGTACTTCCATACCTTCAGCAATCATAACCTGAACTTCTCTGGGAAGGTAGCCGTAGATGCCCTGAGCTTCCTGCATTACTGCCATAAGGTTGCTCTTGTCACCTGCATACTTAGCGATAACTTCCTTGAGCTGAGCTTCCTGTTCGGGAGTGCCTGCGAAAGGCATTGTGCTGATTTTCTTTTTCATTGAAATTTATCCTCCAATCAACTATACCGGAATTTTCACATACCGGTCAGATTTTTTACATGCAAAGTCATTATAACACATAATTTTAAATAAATCTATACTTTTTACGTATTTTTACGCGAAAAATGATAAAAGTTTAACAAGCAATTATTAACGGTAATTGTTTGATTTATCTAAAGAGGAAAAGAAAGGGATAAATCAGAATTTATCGGGATAATGCACAATGCAAAATGCATAATGCACAATTATAAAATCCAAGCCCGTAGGGCTTCCGAAACAATTTGCCGAAGGCAAATTATATCACATTTGCGTAGCAAATATATCACATCCGTCACAGACGGATATATCACATTTTCCGCAGGAAAATATATCACTACAGTAATTTATCGCTCAGCGATAAATTACTGTTTGTCTTGCAATCCTCTCTTCACGGTGTTATAATAAAAAGAAGAAACGGAGATGTTCCTATGAAACTTTCTGAATTATTCGGCAAAGGCATTCCTACCCTTTCATTCGAGGTCTTTCCGCCGAAAACAAGCACAAACTATGACAGCGTAAAAATTGCCACATCCGAAATTGCAAAGCTGAAGCCCGACTTCATGTCCGTAACATGCGGTGCAGGAGGAAAAACGGACATTTACACAGCCGACATTGCAGCTTCTCTCAGCCGTGACTACGGTGTGACCTCCATTGCACACATGACATGCGTAGGCACTTCAAAGGAAAGCGCTGAAAAGAGAATCAGGGAGCTTGAAAACCTGGGAATTGAAAACATTCTCGCTCTCAGAGGTGATATTCCTGAGGATTTCGACATAAACGGCTGTGATTTCAGACATGCAAGCGAGCTTATTTCATATGTAAAAAGCATTTCGGACATGTGTGTGGGCGGTGCATGCTACCCCGAAGGACACCCCGAATCAGCTCACATCAGTGACGATATTGTCCACATCAGGGAAAAGGTTGATGCAGGATGCGATTTCCTGACAACACAGATGTTTTTTGACAACAATATCTTCTATAAATATCTCTGCAAGCTCCGTGATGCAGGTGTGTTTGTCCCTGTTGTCGCAGGCATCATGCCCGTGACAAACAAGGCTCAGATTGACAGAATAATCAGGCTCTCCGGAACATATCTCCCCTCGGAATTCGTAAACATCGTTGACCGTTTCGGTGACGACCCCGAAGCCATGAAGCAGGCAGGCATCATCTATGCAACACATCAGATAATTGACCTTCTTGCAAACGGTGTGAATGCAATTCACGTCTACTCCATGAACAAGCCCGATGTGGCTGAAAAAATAAAGTCAAATCTTTCACATATTATTCCTGAAAAGGATGTCTGAAATGAATATTTCCAAAAAAATCAGAAACGGATTCACATACTTTGACGGCGGTACGGGAACAGTCCTGCAGAAAAAAGGACTTCTGCCCGGTGAATTGCCCGAAATGTGGAATCTCACCCACCCTGAAGAAATAATCGGCCTGCATCTGTCTTACATCAATGCAGGAAGCAACATAATAAACACCAACACCTTCGGTGCAAACATACTGAAATTTGAGAGGAATCAGCTTGAGGAAATCATAACGGCTGCCGTGGAAAATGCCCTTGAGGCAAGGAAAAGAAGCGGCAGAAGCGATGTATGGATTGCCCTTGATATAGGCCCCTCGGGCAAGCTTCTTGCACCCTACGGTTCTCTTGATTTTGAAGATGCTGTTTCGGTTTTTGCCGAAACGGTGAAAATCGGTGCGGACAAGGGCGTTGACCTTATAAACATCGAAACGATGACCGATTCCTATGAGACAAAAGCCGCTGTGCTTGCTGCAAAAGAAAACTGCTCTCTTCCCGTTTTTGCAACAAATGTATATGATGCAAAGGGCAAGCTCATGACGGGTGCGGATGCAAAAGCGATGGTTGCACTCCTCGAGGGACTGGGCGTTGATGCACTCGGTCTCAACTGCTCTCTCGGTCCCGAAGAAATGAAGGACATTGCAAGGGAAATCTGTCAGCATGCCTCTGTCCCCGTTATCGTAAAGCCCAATGCGGGACTGCCCGAAACAGTTGAGGGACAGACTGTTTACAATGTCACTCCCGAAGCTTTTGCATCGGAAATGGCTGAAATTGCAAGGGGCGGTGCAGTCATTCTCGGCGGCTGCTGCGGCACAGACCCCGACTACATCAGGGCTCTGAAGGAGAAAACGGAAGACCTTGAAGCAAAAGAAATAACAGATAAAAACACAACACTTGTGTCATCATATACCCATGCCGTTGAAATCGGCAGAAAGCCCGTAATCATCGGTGAAAGAATCAATCCCACGGGCAAAAAGCTCTTTAAGGAAGCACTGAGAAACAACGATATTGATTACATCCTTAATGAAGGCTTTTCACAGCAGGAAAAGAAATGTCACATCCTTGATGTAAATGTGGGACTTCCCGAAATCGATGAAAAAGCACTTCTGACACAGGTTGTCAGAGAGCTGCAGGCTGTCATTGACCTGCCTCTGCAGATTGACACATCGGACATCAGTGCTATGGAAAGTGCTATGCGCCGTTACAACGGAAAGCCGATGATAAATTCCGTCAACGGCAAGCTGGAAAGCATGAATGCAGTCTTCCCTCTTGTGAAGAAATACGGCGGTGTTGTTGTCGGGCTTACTCTTGACGAAAACGGTATCCCCTCAACGGCAGATGAAAGAATTACAATTGCAGAAAAAATATACAGCGAAGCACAGAAATACGGCATTGCGAAGAAGAATATCATCATTGACCCTCTGACACTCACAGTCAGCACAGGAAAAGAAAACGCTGCCGTCACTCTCGATGCTGTCAGAGGAATAAAGAAAAACGGCGGAAAAACAGTTCTCGGCGTTTCAAACATATCATTCGGTCTGCCCGAAAGACAGAATATCAATTCCGTATTCTATACCCTTGCCCTTGAAGCAGGTCTTGATGCCGCAATCATCAACCCGAAATCAGAGGACATGATGAAGGCATATTACAGCTTCTGTGCTCTCAGGGGCTTTGACGAAAACTTCCTTGATTATATCGAGTTTGCAGCCGATACAAAAAAGGAAGCTCCCGTAACAGACAACGGAAGCACGGACATTACGCTCAGGGATGCCGTCATAAAGGGCATGGGTGAAAAAGCCTCTCAGGCAGCAGCAAAGCTCCTTACGGAAACGGCTCCCACGGAAATCATTGACAGTGTTCTTATCCCTGCCCTCAACGAAGTGGGAATTCAGTTTGAAACGGGAAAAATCTTCCTGCCTCAGCTTCTCATGAGTGCCGATGCAGCAGGCAAGGCATTTGACGAAATTAAAAAAATGATTGCCGAAAAGGGCGGCATAGCTGTAAAAAAAGGCACAATCGCAATCGCAACGGTCAGAGGTGATATACACGACATCGGCAAAAATATCGTAAAGGTCATCCTTGAAAATTACGGCTATGATGTCATTGACCTCGGCAAGGATGTTCCCCCCGAAGCAATCCTGCAGACCGTCCTTGAAAATGACATAAAGCTCTGCGGACTTTCAGCCCTTATGACATCAACCGTACCTGCAATGGAGGAAACAATCAAGCTTCTGAAAGAAAAAGCCCCCGACTGCAGAACTGTTGTCGGAGGAGCCGTACTCACTCAGGAATACGCAGATATGATAGGCGCATCCTTCTACGCAAAGGACGCAATGGAAACGGTACGGTTTGCAGAAGAAATATTCGGATAAACAGTAATTTGTCGAGGGCATCCCGACAAATTACTGTTTCTTCACCAGAATTGTATCATCACCTATCACCTGAATATCACTCCAGCAGATTTTCACATCTTCGGTTTTTCCCACGCCGAAAAAGCCCTGTCTGCCACCTATCACAACGGCACTTATGCACCCCGTACATGTGTCGAATTCCACATCGGTGACAGTGCCGATTCTCATGCCGTCACACACCGTTATAACATCCTTGTCGCAAAGACTGCCCACGGAACATGTCATATTTTTCGCCTCCGTTCCATGATATGCAGGAGCTGTCAGAGATATGATTATTTTGTCCGTTGTGTTTAAAAATTTATGAAAAATAAAAAATTTTATATAAAATCTGCATAAATCTGTTTACAATTATGCAGAACCGTGCTATACTTGAATCGGGAGATATTCTCCGTTAAAATATAGCGCAAAGGAGATGTATTTATGAACATCACTATTATCGGACGCAAATGCACACCAAGAGAAGCTTTCAAGGAAAAGGCTGAAAAGAAGCTTGCAAAAGTTGACAAGTTTTTCAGTCACGAGGCTGATGCAAAAATCACAGCTATTGTTGAAAAATCCTATCAGACGGTTGAAATAACCGTAAACTCAGGCGGAATGGTTTTCAGAGCACAGGAGAAAGCAGACACAATTGATGATGCGCTTGATAAATGCGTTGACAACCTCATAAGAAGAATCCGTAAGAACAAAACAAAGCTCGAAAAAAGGCTCAAGGATGCATCCTTTGACAGCTTCCCTGCCGAAGATATTGCCGAAGAAACCGAATTTGAGCTTGTAAGAACAAAGGCTGTTGCCGTGAAGCCTCAGAGCGTTGAAGAAGCAATCCTGCAGATGAACATGCTCGGTCATGAATTCTACATGTTCACAAACTCTGCAACAGACCTGATTTCACTTGTATACAAAAGAAAGGACGGAGGCTACGGACTGCTCGAGCCTGCTGCCGAATAAGATATAAAAATTTAAGGAGAGTGCTGACAACACTCTCCTGTTTTTTTACTGCTTAACTACAATATATTTTCCCGTTTTCAGCGTCTTCATGGTCATTCCGTCCTTGAAAACATATCCCGACGGCAGAATGATTCTGCCGTACATTGCTTCGGGGACTTCAGTTTCAAGAATAATTTTTCCGTCTTCCCGTTTCCATTTACAGCTGACTTTTCCTGCAGGTGCTTCATGGAAGCCCTGTGCATACTCAAGCCCTGAAATGAACATCGGTGCAATATTGACATTATTCACATCATGAAGCACAGGATTCATCCTGATACCTGCAACATACTGAAAAAAGAAGCTGCTGATATCGCCCCAGAAATGGTGATTCATTGATGAAACACGGGATAAATCACTGTCAAACTGCTCCCAGAGGGATGTGGCACCATGCATTATAATATTACCGTAGGAGGGATAATCAGGTCCTGTTATCATCCTGTATGCAAGGTCAGCATAACCACTGCGTGCAAGAACATGAAACAGCACTCTGCCGCCGAGAACACCTGTATCAAAAGTATTGTTCTTCTGTTTTACAAGTTCAAGAAGCCTTTCCGTTGCGGCAGGTTTTTCACCATTTTCAAAGACATCGTAATAAATCGCCATTGCCTGTGTTGTCTGGCAGTTTCCGATTGCCGTCATAGTGCCGGAATCAATAAGCTTTTCACGGATAACATTTCTGAAGCTGTCAGCAACAGCATTCGCATAATCCCTTTCGGGAGCCATACCGACGACATCGAAAAGAAATGCTGCTTTCCGTGCGACATCCATTGCCATAACAGTGCAGGTGAATTCAAGAGGTGCAACAGCATCACCTGCGTCTCTGCCGACGGGACACCAGTCACCGAGACCGTATCTGATAAGCCCCTCCTCATTTGTTTTTGTTGTAAGGAAATGGATATATGAAAGAAACGCATTTGCACTGTCCTTTATCATGTCCGTTTCTCCGCGGTAGATGTACACATAATAAGGCAGACAGACAAGAATACAGTCCCATGCAGGACCAAAGCCCTTGCCGTAACCCCATGTATCTGTGGGCACAATTCCGGGAATCATCCCCTCGTCATTCTGTGCCTTACGGATATTGCGGAGCCATTCACGATAACTGACCTCGGGCTCAAAATTAAGCAGCATCTGTTCTGCAGACAGTGCAGCATCAGCTGTCCAGCCGTTTTTCTCACGCTGAGGACAGTCCGTGGGGAAATAATAAAAATTAGCAAGGTCGCTTCGTCTTGTCATTTCCTGAAGTGTGTTTGCAATCGGATCAGAGCAGGAGAAATCGCCTCTCTCCTTTATATCGGAATTCATAACAACATAAGTCAGCAGGTCTTCCGTTGCCTGCTCTTCCGTTATGCCTTTTACAAGCACATATCTGAAGCCGTGATAAGTGAAAGAGGGAGTGTACTCTTCCCTTTCATCACCTTTGCAGATGTAAATATCACGGTGAATCATGGATATATCATGCTGCCACTGTTCTTCATTCCTGTAAAACCACAGTCCCTCGAAGGATATCTTATCATTCACAAGTCTTTCAACATGAATCATATCAATCTGCTGACCCTTTGTTCCCTTTACGGACAGACGGCACACACCTGCACAGTTTTCGCCGAAATCATAACGGAAGCCGCCGTCTTCGGGTGTGATTGAAACAGGCTTTATCTCCCTGACAGCCACAATCGGCTCTGATTCACAGACTCTTTTTTCACCTGTGGGCACGGGAGCAATAAGAGCATTTTTCCAGTCTGAATCATCAGAATCAGGAGTATTCCAGCCGTCGCATTCAAGCCTTGCATCATAATGCTCACCGAAACGGTAATCATCAAATGTTATCGGTGACGGATGAGTCAGAAAGCTTTCATCACTCTCAATTATATGCTCATTACCGTCACCATCTTTCCATGTGATACTCATTGCAAAAAGTGGTGCACTGCGGAAAATACTTTTGTCAAAATCCCAGATATGTCCGCCGGGGTTGTTCTGAAAACCGTTGCCCAGCCACACACCGACTGCATTTTTACCGCTGACAATGTCAATGTCATATTCATCGTAATACACAAGATGTGTGGGGTTGCTTATGTAAGGAGCAAGGGCACCCTTTGTCAGGTGTCTGCCGTTGACATACAGCTTATAAAAACCGCAGGCAGTTATAACAACATGAGCCTTTGCAGCACAGTCCGAGTCAAATGTTTTTCTGAAATAAGGTGCAGGGACATGACTGTCAAGCTCGTTTCGTTCAGCCGATGCCCATATAAATCTATCGGGAAGTCTCATCAAAATCATCCTTTCGTAAAGAGTATACCACAGTTTTTATAACAACGCAACACACGGGTTGACTTTGTATCAGACGGATGTTACAATATCCACGGTGATTCTCATGAAACTCATTTATAAAGGAAAATTTGACGGGAACATTGATGCATTGCCTAAAAAAGAACATGAAGAAAATGCAGTTAAATTCAAGGAAATTGATTCAATGAAAAAGCTTGCATTGGTTGCAAACATACTTGCATTTATTATTATGATTGTCTGCTTTGCGGTTGTAATGATAAGAGGTGACGGGCTATACAGCCTTAACTTTTTCGGCTGTATAGCTTCAATGCTGACTCTGTTCCCCCACGAATTGCTTCATGCAATATGCTTCAGGGAAACAGTATACATGTACACAAATTTCAGACAGGGAATGATGTTTGTAACGGGAACCGAGAACATGAGCAAAGCAAGATTTGTTTTCATGTCGCTTCTGCCTAATATTGTATTCGGTTTTGTTCCGTTTTTTATATTTCTTATATTCCCGTCACTTTCATTTTTCGGCACCTTAGGAGCCCTGTCAATCGGAATGGGTGCAGGAGATTATTATAATGTATTCAACTGTCTTACACAGGTTCCCAAAGGCGGTAAAGTTTATATGTACGGCATGAACTCATATTGGTTTATGCCTGAAAAATAAGGAGAAAAAAACTATGTCAATCGAAAGAGTAAGAGAATATTTTAAAGGACTCGGAATAGAAGACAGAATACTTGAATTCGATGTGTCAAGCGCAACCGTTGACCTTGCTGCTCAGGCACTGGGTGTTGAGGGCAAACGAATTGCAAAGACACTGTCATTCCATGTTGACGGAAAGGTTGTGCTTGTGGTCGCTGCAGGCGATGCAAAAATCAACAACTCAACATACAAGGCTCAGTTCCATGCAAAGGCAAAAATGCTCTCCTTTGAGGAGGCGGAAAGCCTTATCGGACATGCCGTCGGCGGTGTCTGTCCCTTTGCAGTCAACGATAATGTTGAAGTTTATCTCGATGAATCCCTGAAAAGATTTGAAACAGTCTTCCCTGCCTGCGGAAGCTCAAACAGTGCAATCGAGCTGACAATCGAAGAACTTGAAAAATACTCATCTAATTTTGTCAGTTGGGTCAATGTCTGCAAACTCCCTGAATAAAATAATCGGACTGTCTCACTGAGACAGTCCTTCTTGTTGCAATATTACTGTTTATAGTTATCAAAAAATTCAACCATTCTGTCGCATGATTCATTAAGCACATCAAGCTCGGGAAGGTAAACAACTCTGAAATGGTCAGGTGTTTCCCAATGGAAGCCTCCGCCGTGGGTAATAAGGATTTTCTTCTCCTTAAGGAAATCGAGAGCAAATTTTTCATCATCCCTGATATTGAAGCGTTCATCCATTTTCGGGAACACATAAAAAGCTGCATCGGGCTTTACGGCAGAAATACCGGGAATTTCATTCAGCCTTTTCCATATACATTCCCTCTGCTCATAGATTCTGCCGCCGGGAAGTTTTATTTCTTCAGCCGCATTTACATCATCAAGTGCTGTGGGAATGACAGACTGTGCAGGTACATTTGAGCAAAGACGCATTGACGAAAGCAGATTCAGGCCCTCAATATAGCCCTTTGCCTTTGACTTGTCGCCTGCAAGACACATCCATCCGCAACGGTAGCCTGCAATAAGATGAGATTTTGAAAGCCCGTTGAAGCAGAGTGTAAGCAGGTCGGGAGCAAGTGAAGCCAATGCAACATGCTCCTTACCATCCATAACAAGACGGTCATATATTTCATCGGCAAAAAGGATAAGCTCATGTCTTCTTGCCACATCAACTATTCTTTCAAGCACTTCCTTCGGATAAAGCATACCCGTGGGGTTATTGGGATTGATAACAACTATACCCTTTGTTTTGGATGTTATTTTTCTTTCTATATCCTCAATATCGGGATACCAGTCCGATTTTTCATCACAGATATAATGAACTGCCGTACCGCCTGCAAGGGTGACTGATGCTGTCCATAACGGATAATCGGGAGCGGGGACAAGAATCTCATCACCGTTATCAAGAAGTCCCTGCATGGACATAGTGATAAGCTCGCTGACACCGTTGCCTGTGTACACATCGTTAACGGTAACATCAGGGATATTCTTCTTTCTGCAGTATCTGACAATGGCTTCTCTTGCCCTGAGCAATCCCTTTGAATCAGAATAACCTTCTGTGGAGTCAAGGTTGTTTTCCATCATTGCAAGTATATTATCGGGAGCCCTGAAACCGAAATAAGCAGGGTTGCCTATGTTGAGCTTCAGGATCTTTTCACCCTGAGCTTCCATTTTTGCCGCCTCGTCCATTACGGGGCCTCTTATATCGTAACAGACATTATCAAGTTTATGGGATTTTTCAAAAAAACGCATACATATACCTCTTTTCTCTGGTATATATTTTACAACAATGGGGAATAAAAGTCAACTGTCGATTATTTCCCTGTAAGTCTGAAATATTCTTCATCGGTTATTTCAATCACACCGCCGTGCTTGAAGCCGTAAGGGAATGAAAATGCTTCATCCGTACGACGGAGACAGTTATCTCCGGGCGCTGAAGACACAAAGGGCACATACCCCATATCCTCCTTTGCACAGCCGAAGAAATCAAGCATCAGGCACCATCTGCCGTCGGGCAGGGTAAATGTTGTGGGTGCCTCGTATGAGCCGGGGTTGCGGATTTCTTTATCCATATATTCCTCAAAATCCTTGTCATGCTCAAAGGGTCCGTAAAGATTCTTCGATGTGGCATGCATGTTCATGGGCGGATTTGACGAATTCTTATAAAACAGATGATATGTGTCACCCACTTTTGTGATGTGGGAGTCAAGGATTTCGTTATCCTTTGTAAAATAAAGCTTCGGCTCGGAGAATGTTTCAAAATCCTTTGTTGTACAGCAGTAGATTGACATGTGTGTGAAGTTATCCTCTGCAACGGTTGAACCCCAGTGAATAAGATATTCCTCATTTTCTTCATCAAAGAACACCTCAGGAGCCCACAGACAGCCGAAATCATCCCTGCCGAAATAAAGAAGCTTCTGCTCTGAGAAATGCACAAGGTCATCTGTCCTCCACATGCAGAGCTTCTTACTGCCCTGACTGTTGAGCTTCTTCCAGTCAACATTGTAATTTTCATCAAAATGATATGTTATTCCCAGGTCTGTTGTAAGTATCACAAAGCCTCCCGTATGAAGTCTTACAATCTCAATGTCACGGCAGCCCTTTGTGCCCATAGTGCTTGTGAGCACGGGCTCTCCGCCATTCACCTGCTCCCATGAAAGACCGTCACGGCTGACAGCAAAATATACCTGCTCGCCGTCGGGAGTGATTTTCTCTTTGAAATGTGTGAAAAGATAAGGCATAGTATAACCTCCGTAAGTGATTATTCATAGAATGTAAACATCATGTTTTCAATAAAAAGCTCCGAGAATACAGGGTCGGAAGCAAGGTCTTCATAGCATGCATTTGCCGTAAAGACAGATAAATCGTTATTCTCAAAAATATATTTTACCGTACCTGCAAGACTTGTGTTGTCGACTGCGTGATATTTATAAAATGCCTCTGCAGGCAGAAGTCCCGTGCTGACAGCAGCTTCGATATTCAGAGCAGAAGAAATGCCTCCCGAAACAAAGAATCTATCAATATCACGGAATGTGATTCCCGTTTTTCTCATAAGCGTTATGACAGCAGAATATACGGCTGATTTTGCAAGCTGATAATTGCGTATATCCTCTCTTGTCAGATAAACACCGTCGGCAAGCACAAACCTTTCTTCACCCATAAAGCCTGTTTCATCGATTATTCCGTTTTTCAGGAGCTCTGCAATTACGGATATAAGTCCCGTTGCACAGATTCCCACAGGCTCTGTTCTGCCTGTCGTTATCGGCTTTTCACCGTAATTATAAGCACAGACTGCCCCCTCAACAGCACCCATACCGCAGGAAATATTCGCTCCCTCAAAGCAGGGACCTGCCGCTGCCGATGTACAGATTACTCTGTCCGATGAATAAAGCACAATCTCAGCATTTGTACCAAGGTCAACAAGGAAATTGTATTTTCCTTTTTCAGGCATGCCTGCACAATTGAGCCCCGCAACTATATCTGCCCCTACAAAGGCTGCAATACAAGGCAATGAAACAACATCATTGAGCCTTATCAGTCCGATGTCACCGGCAGACATATTCTTACTCTCAAGAAATTGAGGTGTATACGGACTGACTCCCATATCACGGCAGTCAACACCGAAAAACATGTGAAGCATTGCAGTGTTCGCTGCAACATAAAGCTTTCCGACACTCTCAATACCGTACATGTCAAGAAGCCTTGCGGTCATTGTGTTGATACACGCAACAACTGCATCATGAAGCTCCTTCACACCGTGCTTACGGCAATAATCAATCCTTGACATCACATCGGCACCGAAAACCTTCTGGGGATTGAGAGCCGTTATGCTGTCAATTATATATTTTTCATCTTCAGAAACAAGGGCGAGCTCAAGGGTGGTTGTGCCTATATCAAGAGCAAGACACACCTGTGAGAAGTCACACTCCGTCAGATACCCTGCAGGAAATGAAACATTCTCACGGCTGTCAATCACGACCGTTATATCTTTTTCAATGATGTATTTACATGACAGACGGCTTTCACCGTCAACGGTAACACGGCATTTTCCGCATTTTCCCTGTCCGCCGCAGGGATGCTCAGCCTGAATGCCCTTTTTCATAAGCAGAGCTGACAGCGTTGTTCCCTTTTTACATTCAAAAGTAAAGATTTTTCCGTTTTCATTGACTGTGACACGGCACACCGGCTACACCTCCCCTGTCCTGAAATAATTATATCTTTATCAGAATGATGAGTCAAGCACAAAAAGAAATAACCCTCAACCGTTTCTTTTACGAATCCCGGTTGAGGGTTATTTCTGTTCATTCTTGATATCTAACATCTTTTTGTTTACCTCTCTTTCTGCAGATTGGAGACATCTTTTCATGCTTTACTTCTGAACGGCATTGTCTTTTTTCTTGATTTTCCTTCAGGCGGAAATTACCTTCTGCCTCATTTTCTTTCATTACTTATGATGTCGTTGACATTCGGCTCCCGTTTTTTTATTCACTTTATTTTTTATCGGAGCCTTCAGGAGTTTTACCTGTACATTGGTATCACCCTTTCCTTGTCTATATATTAGCACAGAAAAAAGCGTTTTTCAAGATGGAATATTGTATAAATTTAACCATTTATTTTTATGCAACAGGTAAATTATGTATAACATGCCTTAAAAGGTATTGACAAATGATATTGTTTTCTGTTACAATTATTATGTTGGCGTGTATAAAAGTATGTCCGTAATTATTTACGGATTATTTTTTTGTAAAATTATTGCAAAAGGCTTTGACAAACACTGCAACATGGAGTATAATCAATCCAACAAATTTTTTATCCCGAAAGGATATGGTATAAATGGCAAAGCCACTCAGAGAAAATCCCACAGGTATTTTTTCACTTATGCTTACCCCCTATAATGAGGATAAGACAATTGACTGGGCTACATATGAAGAATACTGCGACTGGCAGGTTGAACAGGGTGTTGAACATCTTTTCGCAGTCTGCGGCAGCTCAGAAATGGCAAATCTCACTCTTGAAGAAAGACTTAATCTTGCTACTCTTACAGCAAAGCACAAGGGTGACACAACAATCGTTGCAACAGCAAACATGGAGCCTTCATGGTTTGCTCAGGTTGAAGAAGTCAAAAGAATGTCCCAGACAGGTGTTGACGGTATCGTCTTCACAACAAAGGGTATGGGCGGTCATGACGAGGACAGACTTGTTTCTTACATAGGCGAGCTCTGTCAGTACACAGACCTTCCCGTATTCATGTATGAATTCCCCGGTCTTTCACCCCACATTATTTCAGGAAATGCTTACGGCAGACTTGTAAAAGAATGCGGTATCATGGGTATCAAGGATACAACATGTACAATGGAAGGTATCGGTGCAAAGATTGAGCAGAAGGGTGATTCCTGCATTATTCAGGCTAACATGCCCTTCCTCTTTGAAGCATACAAGGCAGGTGCAAGAGGTGTTATGGCTACACCCACAGCATGCGGCGGTGCATTCTTCCAGAGATTCCACGAAGCATTCATGAGCGGTGACATGGCTCTTGCAGAACAGAGATTCAACGAAATCACTCTTCTCGACAATGCTATTGACTCAGGCTTCAACAACTCAGCGAAGTATCTTGTTCAGCTTCAGGGCGTAAAGAACTTCAAGCCCATCAACAGAAGCCCCAACACACTTTCAGGTGCAAGAATGGAATCAATCAAGTCATTCCACAGCTGGTGTGTAGCAAACGGCTTAATGAAATAATCCGACATAACAAAAGAGAGACATTCTCCGTTACGGGGAATGTCTCTTATTATTTCAGTATGTGAAATTGTCAAACTCAGTCACATCGACGATTCTTGCATTGATTGCCATGAGAATGGTGTCTGCAGTGATATCGATATTCATTGTCATATTGATTGACTGAACCTGCTTTGTGTTGTGATTATAAATAAGCGTCACGGTGCAATCGGTATAATTGAAGTTTATATCATTCATCACCATTGACGAAATTGCCGTAATCTGCTCAGCAGCATCGTAAGGGTCAAACACGGCATTGATTATGCCTGTTGACGATGTCGCACCTGCAGGCAGATGCTGAGGGTTGAGCTCATCATTGAAAGTTATGACAAGCTTATAGATGTCATCGGACATTATTTCACAATATGCATTTTTTATTGCAGCCGCATCAGTAAGAAGACAGCCGTATGATGAATTCCTGACGGGGAGCTTATCTGAATTTCCTGCAATATATGACACCTTTTCAGCTGCAGCTGCCGATGTGACATACTTCTCGATTATGGGAAGAACCATGTCTGCAACAGCACCGAGATTCTGCCTATCTGTGGGAAGATTCTGATATCTTATCATTTCAAATGCGGGAGCATCTGATTTGAGGGTGTTCATAACATCTGTATATTCTTTGAGAATCTGTGACGGTGTGACAAGTGATTTATCTGTTTCAACAACCCTTGTGTTGCCCTCTGCATCTGAAACGGTAATTTCCGTTGTACCGAAGCCCGGCTTCACAGCTTCACCTGATGCATCTGTCACCGTTTCTTTTCTGCTGCCGGATGTGCCCTGTACAAGGAAAACACAGATAAGAATACCTGCAACAACTGCAATTACCGCGATAAAAACAAGGATAATTCCGATTGTCTTTTTCTGCTTCACAGATGATTTTTCCGCAGAAATGCGATAATCGTATTCAGGCTCATCATCCCTGATGACCTCAATCACTTCCTCCTGCTCGTCTGTAAATTCAGCACCGCAGAATCTGCAGAAAAGGGAGTCATCCTCAATTTCTCTTCTGCATACGGGACAAATCATTGCAACCCCTCCGATTAAAGCATATCGGCAAACAAAGCCGTAATGCTTGATTTTTCATAGCCCTTGAGTGTCATCTGGTCACCGGGAATTGATTCAGAAAAGTATGATACCATAATCTGTGAAACAACCTCACCTGATTCATCACAGGTATCAATCTGCTTGAGCTGACCGTCAACAGAATAGAATTTGAAGGTCTGACCGGAATTCACATATTCGTGACATACACCCTTTTCACCGTTGACCGTGATGTCATATGTTGCATAAAGCTTTGAATCCATGTCCGTAAAGTCAGCACCGCCGATTGAAAGATTGAACATCTCAGGGTCAAGACCGAGCATATCCATTGCAGAATCTGTAAGCTCAACATACTGCTTTGTTGCAGGACGCTTGATGTACATCACACCTGCTACTCTCATGATTGAAACCTCTGTACCGTCAAGGTTTGTAAGGATTTCAAACTCATCACCGTTGAAGGACATCGCAAGGGGGTCGCCCGTACCGCCTGAGTACATTGCACCCTGAATATAGCATGAACGCTCAAAAAAAGCATTAATCTGAGCCTTTGCCTTGTCTACCTGTTCCTTGTTCTCAGCCTGGGTACCGTTGCCCACAGCCTGTGTTGTGTTTTCAACAATCTGATTGGGGCTTTCTGTACCTACATTGTTGCTGAGTGTTGTTGTTGCTTCCTGAACCTGCTGTTTTATGTGCTCAATATATTCCTCACGGTCAATTGTGTTACCCTGCACATCAGTAATAACCTCAGTGAGTGCTTCATTGAGAAGGTCTTCATAAGGGTTATGATAATGGTCAGCAGTGTCCTCCTGACTCTGACTTTCTGCGTTGTCAGGGTCTTTTGTTGTATCAGCAGACTTCACAAAAAACAGTACAACAGCAATAATAACAACAACTGCAAGAACACATGCTGCAATTATTACAGGCAGATTATTCTTTTTCTTATCATTCTGAGCGACAACTGTTATGATATCTCCTGCTGAGAAATCAACACTTTCAGTTGTAACCTTCCGTTCTGTGACTGCAGTGTCTTTTTCTTCAGTTCCGTTTTTTGCATCAGCAGCTTCCTCTGTTGCTTCAGCTTCAGCAGCAGTATTTTCAGTTTCTTCAGCCTCTGCTGTGTCATTCTGCTGTTCTTCAGCGGGAAGAGCTTCGTCTTTATTTTCATTGTTTTCAGGAATTAATTCGTTTTTATCCATTGTTGTTTCCTCCTGTTACATCATTGATGATATGAATGATATCATATTAGTCTTAGAATAACCTTTAAAAGTGAGCATATCTGAGGGATAACCTGCAGTAAATTCATCAAATTCAACCACAGTATCGGTACCGCCCTGTGCATTGTAAAGAATCATCTGGACTATTTCATCACCCACGGCAATAAAATCCATATGATTTGTACTGCTCTTGTATGTATAGCAGACTGCATTTCTGCCCTTATGGGTACATTCAGTGACAGCTGCAGGAGAATGAGCATCAAAATTGACCTTGCTGAAGCTGAATGAGAATGTGTCTTCTGTAATACCCATCATTTTTCTGACAGCAGCATTGAGCTCGGTATATTTCTTTGTGTCAGGATTCATCAGATAGATTTCACCGTCAAGCTTCATTATTGCGATATCCTGACCGTCCATTTCAGAATAAACCTGAAAATCCTCACCGTTCATAGCCATTTCAAGAGGAGTTTTTTCTCCGCCCGAAATCATGGTGCCATCAATATAATACTTTCCGCTGAAAAAGGCTGCAAGCTTGCTTATAACATTGCCCGAGCCCTGTGTGGGATTATCCGTCATAACAGTTGTCTCCTCAAGATACTTTGTTGTTGAAACCTGCGGCTTTGCAGGCTTTATTGTTGCCTGAGCAGGTGCACGTACTGTTGTTGCCTCAGGCTTGAATGCGATTGTTGTGGCAGAGTTTGTCGCATGCTCAAGAAGGTCGTCGGCATATGCACTGTCTATTCCCTCAAAGCTGACTGTCACATCCTCCGTGAAGGTAACGGGAGTTGTGTCCGATTCATCACTATCAGGCAGAAAGCCTGCAGTCTCTTCAGTAACAGTATCAGCCACGGGAGCATCCTTCTTTTTGCCCTTTATCACACATACTGTGATTATTATTGCTGCAACAACCACAACTGCGGCAATAATCAGAAAAATTTCCATTTTCTTGTTTTTCCTCTCATTGCGAGGCTTCTCTGCTGTGACAACGGGGATTCCCCCACAGACAGGGCATGAATCACCGCTGTATTCAGTTGAACATCTGTCACATTTCATTACGCAAAAACCTCAGATTTTTAATTCTTATTATATCTTATCATAAATATAATATATTTTCAACATTAAAATAATCAGTAATTTGTAGGGCTCTTTAATGCATAATTCATAATGCACAATGCACAATGAAATGCTCTCTCATCGAATATTCATATAAAATAAAAACAAACTTCGTAGGGCGGGTTGCCCTGTCAAGTGTAACATGGTAAACAGGAGTGCAAGGACATGGTATACACATTTAGAGCCTTGAAATATGTCTGTTAATAAGTTTACCGTCATGAACGGAGAACTCAGCAATTATAAAATTACGA
>JAFUIY010000120.1 GCA_017473925.1 Clostridia bacterium
CATTGTATGACACCGATGGAATACCATGCAGCTTACGCGGCGTGAAAATTCCCCACCCCTCCTGTACAGGAGGGGTGGGGAATGGATAGATTAACAACTATTTTTGTTATTTCGTCTGTCTACTTGACAGGGAGCACATCAATGTGTGACAGTTCCTGTTCTTTCTTTATGAGTGTTTTATGAATATTTCGCTGAGCATGATGCCGATTTTCGGTTCATGGATTTCAAGCTCTATACAGCCGTTTTCGATGAATTCATCGGGAATGGGGTAAACATGCATTTCAAAACCGGGGGCTGAGATTTCCTTTTCTCTCTTTTCATCCCTGAAACCTCCGTACTGCTTACCTTTATAAAGAATGTTGCCGTTGATTTTTATTGTGAAATCGGTGACTTCATCCCTGTATCTCGGCTTGAGATTGAGAATAAGATTATAACCCTTTGCAGTCAGACCGCCTGTTTTTAATTTGAATGTGTAGTGGTCAAAAACTTTGAGCATTGACACAGGGATTGTGCCGTTGTTGACATTGGGTCTGTCACCCTGAAAATCCATATAGAAGTAAGGCTCCTGGGGAATTCCCAATTCCGTGAAGCTGCTTTCGGCAAAGGAGTAATAGTACTCGTCAGGCTTGGTATTTCTGTATGTGAGAAGGTCGTTTATGAATGCATCCTTTTCGGTGAGAGAAGCTGCAAACCTAAGTCTGTCAAGAAGATAAAGTCTGTCCGTTACGGGGTTGTCAATTGTGTCGAGGGTTGCGCCTCTTTCCCAACCGTTTGCACAGTAGTTTTCAACATCAAGCTGAAGACCGACCTTTTCAAAAAGAGTATGACCGATTGCGAAAATTTCATCATGCAGTCTGTTGTAGTCTGAACCGAAAGGAGTATTCAGGATTTCCTCTGCCTTGCAGATGTTCATTTTTGCGAGTTCCTTTTTTGCTTTTCTTATGAGGGAGAGCTCAGTCATTCTTCTCATTCTCACAAGCAGGTCGCATTTTGCCCTGAAAAGACACATAAGGAAACGGGCATTCTCAGACAGATCGGGATTGTCTTTCAGCACATCTTCAAAGATTCTGTGTGTGTTTTCGATTGATGGATTCTCTGCAGGGTCGCCTTCCCAGTTTTTTTCAAGACCGAGAATGCCGTCTGCAATTTTTCTGCTGTCTGCCCCGGGGAAGAAAAGTCTTGCATAGTCACAGAGTGTATCGTAAAGGTCAGTGTCGGGGAAGTAATCCATATCGCTCCAGACAAACTTGTTTATATCATCGCTGATACCCTCGGAGTATGAAACACTGCCTGAGATATACTGCCTTGTAAGTCTGTGGATTGTTCTGTATTCTGCAGGACGGGGATTTATTGCCTCACGGCTGAGAGTTGATGCAAGGGCATAATGCCAGTCATCACGGTCAAAATGAACGGGATATTCACACCTGACATTGTGTGTGATATCGGGATAGAGCCTTATGGGGTATTTCATGGGCAGTCTTTTTCTCAGCTCATGAAGAGGCATTGCACAGTTGGGACCCGTTATGATGCCGTCAATTTCATCGGGCAGTTTTTCCATTTCATTTATGAATTCATCACCCCATGAGCCGAAACCGTGGGGCGACTGTGCCGACGGAAAAACCTTTATATCGGGATGATGCTCTCTTATAGCCTTTGCAGCTTCAATTGTCCTGTTTATTGCGTCTGCAGCTTCATAGTCACCGGGGTCGCTTCCGGGAGGGAAGTAAATGTGTGCATTTGTGATTTCTGAGAAGAAATCCTTTATTTCCCTTGTGCTGTCCTGAGTATTTTTATCGGGATGAGGATACCAGAATGAAATATCAATATCAAGCTCCTTTGCCCTTTCACAGCATTCCTTTACAAATGCAAGGGGAGAGTCATATTTCATCAGTCTGTTCATAAAGGGCTTGTCATTGTGAATTGTGTGCTCAAAGGTGTTGCAGCCGAAAAACATGAGCTCCTTTATATATTGTATATATTCATCCACAGTCCATGCTTCATAGGAGTTTGCAGTTGTTCTGTAGCCCAGCTGATGCCCTCTTATCTGCATGTAAGGGGAGTAATCACCGCTGATGTCTTCTGTAAGAATTGCACCCTCACAGGTGAATTCGGTTTTTCGGAGAATCATGCCGATACCGTAAATGAAGCCTCTTATACCGTGAGCTGTAATTTTTATTGTGTTTTCATTTATACTGACAGAGTATGAATCACGGTCAGTCGCTTTATCTGTGTTGAATATAATATCAATCACAGGTGAAGCACTTTTGTTGTGCCTGACTCTTCTGTTTATCTCTTCGTTAAAGATATCAGAAGCCCGTTTTTCCTCTTCTGTTGTGTATATAAGGTTGTATTTGCTTATGTTCAGCATAGAAACCACTCCAAGGTTAGTGTTTATAAATAGATTTTAGCATTATTTTTCGGCATAATCAATAAAATAATAAAAAATGTCAGTTTTGTATTGAAAAAAGAATTATAATGTATTATAATACCAAATGAATAAAATAATACGGAGGTGTATTCCAATGAAACATTTCAGAAAGTTAATTGCTGTTATCCTTACAGTAGTCCTTACAGCAAGCATTGCTCTTCCTGTTGTTGCATCTGCTGAAGCAAATGTACCCGGTGACCATACATCATTTGATGATTTCTGGGGCCAGATGACAGACGATGAAGGCAATGTTGAATGGCAGAAACTCCCCAAGTCACTTTTCGAAATCTTCTTCTTTGTAAGATTTTTCGAAGTGATCGCTTCTTTCTTCCGTAATCTTTTCGGTATTGAAGCAGCTCCCGCAGAAACAACAACTCTTGAAGAAGTTTCAGTTATTGCCTGATTCTTATGACAAAATGCCATCCTCAGGGGTGGCTTTTTATCTTTATAAAAAAGGATGATTGTTCTGAAAAACGAATGCTACAGACTTTTCCGTGAATATTGTAAGCTGTCGGTTGATGATACAGCAGAGCTGACAGGCATCAGCAAAGAAAGACTGTTGCTGATTGAGCACGGCGAGATTATTCCCACAGATGACGAATGTAAGAAGTTTTCAAAGCTTTACAACATTTCATCTGATAAACTTAACGGTTCAATCAGGGAAGTGTTTGAGACAATTGTCCGTGAACCGATGGATGCATCCTTTTATGATAATTATGTAGAAAAGGATGTGATTGTTGAAAGAGTCACATCTCTGAGTGTGTTCGAGCGGTTGCTGATTATGAAGCTCAGGCTATCAGAAAATCAGCAGGAATTAAATGAAAAAATAATGCAGATGCTGTCTGAATAAAATGAGGAGCTGTAAGACATGTGATATAATCCCCTTAAAGTAGACACTTGAAATAACAAAAAGTTTCAAGACTACTTTAAGGGGATTTTTTATGTCAAAAATTAGTTATGAACAAAAACTATCATCAGTAAAACAATACATAAACGGAAAAATAACTCAA
>JAFUIY010000009.1 GCA_017473925.1 Clostridia bacterium
GCTGCCCATCGGGCGTCCGTTTGAAGAAAAACAAACCTCGTAGGGCGGGTTGCCCTCAACCCGCCGAGTGCGTAATGTAATGAAGCAATAACGGTGGACCACCGTTCTCTTGCAATTAACTCAATATTTAGATTTATCTGATAGTGGAAATCAAAGATTTCCAATTTGTCTTCGACAAATCGGCGGGATGAGGGCATCCCGCCCTACGAAATATGTTTATATTACGACGGACTGCCAATGGCAGTTCCTACGACGAGAAATATATAATTATGCATTATGCATTTTGCATTGTGCATTATCCCGACAAATTCTGATTTTCCAAACAAAAAGACGCCCGTAGGCGTCCTTTTAAAGATTATCATTTATAAGGAAGTTGTCGTTTCTTTCAAGAACACAGTGATAATCATACCAATCACCGTACGATCTTCCTATACCTGCAGAGGATCTTATGATTTCTCTTGCATCGGCTGCTGTGATTTCATCTGTATTCCCTGCCGTATTTGCCGCATAGGGCAGAACAAGGTCACCCTTGTAGCGTTCAATGCCTGCCGCAAATCTCAGGACACGCCTTGCATCGGCGGCTGTAATTTTTGCATCATATGTCACATCGCCTATAAGAATAAATGTGGATGCAAAAACGGGCATTTTATCAAATGTCACACGCAGCTTTGCCCCTGTCGGGATATAATCATCACCTGCAAGAACCTTTCCGTCTGCAGTTGTTATCACCGTTTCACATTTTTCGGCATTCTTCATTTTTGAGACAAACTCACTTACTGTCATCCTGTATGCAAGCTCTGTTTTTATATAATCGGAATGACCGAATGAAAGGCTTATATCAAAATCGGGAAGTGCCTCGGGAATCTCTGTCGAAAGATATGTTGCTGAAGGAATTTCCAGATGCACCTCAGGCTCATACTCATTTCCGTCGCCGTCAATAAGCTTCAGCACACGGACATTGAAGTCAAGGTCGCCCTTCTTCTCTGTCTGAAAACGGAATCCCACCGAAAACAGCCCTGTATCAGCAAGTCCTCTGTCATCGTATACCCTGAGTTTCAGAGTTTCTTCTGTATCTGCAAGCTGTTCAAACATAGGCATATAATTGATGTCGTCAGAACGGTAATTAAGCCTGAACATTGCAAGTGAAACAGAATCCTTATTATAATCAATTTCAAAAACAAAATCCTTTATGCTTTCAATACCCTTTACTCGTATGTTCACATCAAACTGTCTGCCGACAACAGTGTAAACTCCTGTATACATCAGACCGCCTGCATCGATATATTCTCCCATAAAAAATGCTTCAACTACGGCTTTTTTGTTTTCCGGCACTTCTTCTGCAGAAGCATACACAGACAACATGCCTGCAAGGAGACAAAGAGTCAGTATGATTGCGATAATTCTGTTATTTTTCATAATCAATCACTCCTAAGGTATCATTCCAGAACTGGAAATATGAATAACCGATATATGATAATTTTTCAAGCCCTGCTGCAGTTCTGAGACAAAGTCTCGCATCTGCAGCATTAATTTTATTGTCAAAGTTCATATCTGCACAGAAATAGAACTGTTTTTCAGCACCGACTTCCTCGAGCCCTGCCACATATCTCAGAAGGAATCTTGCATCAGCAGCTGTTACTGAATCATCATAATTATGCTCACCCTCAGGAATCAGGACATCACCCATTGCATAATCACCGGTCATCGGCATCATCTCATAGGGATTGTTTGTAAAAAACGGAACGCCTATAAATTCAAGCTCATGAATCTTATTGACGATATATGCCTTTGTGTCCGGAATACACACAACTGCGGCATAGTCATAATCTGACACATAAAGTATATTTTCGTCATCAAAATATCTTACGAGAATACTGTTGTTGTAGTCTCTTATGCTGTCGTATTCCTTTTCGGGTGCTGAGAAAATGAGTGTACAGTAGTTTTCAGGCAGGTCGAGATATTGCTCAGAATAACGCCTTATGTAATCTTTATTATTCTTATTATTCCACAGCTTGGCGTAAACCTGACAGGAGTAATTAAGCAGCTCGTTATAGTACTTCTGATAATACGGATTACGCACCATATTCAGCGAATATTCATAATTGCCGTATCTTTCAGAAAGATAATAAACCGATGTACGACCGGGATACCTGCTCACTTCTGCATCTGCAGCACTGACAGGAACAATAAGCAAGCAGTACAGACTGATTACAGCAAGGATAAACGAAAGTAATTTTTTCATAATTTTCCTCCTTCTAATTATTCATTGATGCGGCAATACGCAGAACAAGTCTTGCATCTGCAGCTGTGATTCTGCCGTCACCGTTGATATCGGCTTTTTTTCTCTGTGAGGCGGTGTATTTCTGAAGACCTGCAGAGAAACGGAGAACAAGTCTTGCATCTGCAGCCGTAATTTTACCGTCATTATTCACATCGCCGTTGAAAAGGCTCTTGTCATAACTGAATTCAGCTCTTTTTGTAAGCCTGTCACCGCCCGAATAGACCTCTATTGTTGCCCTGTAAAACCCGCTGTCACGGATTTTAACGCTGTGGGAACCCATATAGTATTTTTTATTTATTCTGTCTGTCCACACGTTGCCGTCAGTTCCTATATCCACCCGTGTCCAGAAAATGTTGAGATATTGCTTTTCTATGTATGTTTTTACAACAATACTGTCCGTTCCGTTGACAGCGACCGTATACTGTACATTTGCATAGCCGTCTTCAGTAATATAGAAAACCATTGATACACTGCCTACATTTATGAATTCCAGTGCCAACGGATTTACTCCGTCACCGTCTTCGGCACGGGAGCTGATACCCGTTGCGATCACAAGACAGCAACAAAGACACAGTGATATTATTTTTTTCAATAAAAACAACCTCACTTATCCGTTTGATTTCTGACCTGAGTCAAATCATCTTACATTTTCACAATGATATTCATACCATTGATCGTATGTTTTTCCCGTTCCTGCACTGAATCTGAGTATTTCCCTCGCATCTGCAGCTGTAATCGTGGACTTTCCGCCTGTAACATCTGCGGCAAGCTTCTCACCTGCTGACAGATTTTTTTCAATGCCTGCAGAATAACGAAGAACTATTCTTGCATCTGCCGAATTGATATTGCCGTCACCGTTGACATCACCAAGCAAAACAATCTCCGTTTCAAACACTGTTGCATCACCATAGGTGACAATTATCCTGTCACCTGTTATCGGACCAGTCCATATAACATCATAAATAAATGTCGGGGAACGGAGATACTTTACATTGCAGTTGTCTGCATTCTGCACAGCAGAAGATAATGGTATTTCACACTCCTGTGAAGTCATAACGGTGTAAGACTCAAAGTAGTTACGCATAACTTCCCTGCCGTATTCGGGCAGCAATGAAACATCGGGAATTTCTTCACTCAGGTAAGTTTCACGGGCAACAGCAGAAGTATTTATATTCATTTCATAGTTTTCGCCGGCTTTGTCAGTAAGTCTTACGGGTGTTATTTTTATATCCGTACTGCCCTTTTTCAATGTATTGAACCCGAGACTTACATAAAAATACAACCTGTCACTGATTCCGTTGGAATTATATTCAACCGTAAGACTGTTTTCAGTCCGTTCCGTTATGTTGACAACAGGCGGTTCGGGAGTTGTTGCACCGACAATCATCGGAACAACAAAAGCATATGGTTTTATTTCTTTAAACTCAAGAACATCACTGTTGAACTCAAATTTTATAACAAAGGTTTCCGGGTCTGCATCTGTGACAGCAATTTTATATTGTGTTTCTTTACCGACAACAGGAAAATCAGGTGCAGCCAGTGCAAGTGCGCCGTGATTATCTATAGGAAATGATGCATCCGTCACAATCAGATTTGCACAATTCTTGTTTCCTGCCGATGAACCGACAGTAAACAATGTTAATGTCAGTATTGAAACAAGAATAATTGATATTACTTTTTTCATAACAACATCACCTCTCCGCCATATTATTTACTCTGTTATCCCATAGGGTCATACCATGATGATTTATAACCGAATGTCAGGTCATATTCCTTTTCAAGACCTGCGGCTGTTCTGAGGCAGAGCCTTGCATCGGCAGAATTTATCTCGCCGTCAAAGTTCATATCGGCACAGTAATAAAACCTCTTGAGCTCTGTTTCAGGCTTTTCAAGTCCTGCCGCAAATCGGAGCACAAGTCTTGCATCGGCTGCATTGACAAATTTTACGGAGCCAACCTTCTCGCCTTCATAATATTCATTCTGTCTGCCCGTGACATTACCGAGGGTATATACCCCTGACTCAGCAAGTCCGGAGCCGCCCATTTTTGAAGTAAAGAAAGCATCACCGATAAACACAATATCATCAATTTTACGGAGAGCATTCCTGTCCTCGGGTGTGACACGCAGCACAACTGCAGGAACTGTATCTGCGACATACATAATATTCTCTTCTGACAAATGCTCTTTTATTATGCCGATGTTGTATTCTTTCATTGCACCCTCTATATCAGGAAGATCTTCTGGATATGCAAGAATAACCGTAATATAACTTACTTCCTTTTCAAGATATGTATCAATAAACCAGTCAACATACTCTATGTCACCCATATACGGTGCAAACTGATTGTATACGGAATAACTGTGATTAAGAAGTCCGTTATAATATTTTTTATAATAGGGATTATTCAGCATTCCTGCGCCGTTTCTGTCATAGCCTTCATGCTCAGGCTCTGTATAAGGACGGTAAGCACCGGAAAAAACTCCGATTTCTTCAGGAGTTTCGGGAAAAACAGGAAACTCATATCCTGTGTAATTAAGGAAAATCTTCTTTACATATTCATTCTTACTGAGTGTCCTGCAAAGCTCTGTAATGTTTTTCTTTGTCATTTCATTTTCTTTAAGATAAACATGAATTTCCAGCCAAAAATCCTCATCATCCGCCCATTCGTCTTCAGGGGTAATCGGATAAGGAATTTCTATTCTGTCTATAAGGTCACTGCCGAAGTCCTCAGCAGTAAATTCCCTGAACTTATACTCATCCTTGATAATCACATAAACCACATCGAATGTGAAGCCTGCCCCGAGCTCTTCTCCTGTGGGCTCTTTTTCTGAATATGCAGATACATTCAGAGAGAATGTAAATATACCCGCAAGCATAATGAGAGCAAGAATAACACTTACAGCTTTTTTCATAACAAGACCTCCGTTTTCTTATAATCTTGCTGCACGGCGGAGAACAATCCTTGCATCGGCAGCATTTACATGACCGTTACAATCAACATCGCAGACCTTTTTCATATCGGCATTCATCCTGTCAAGCTTTGCGGCATAACGGAGCACTCTTCTCGCATCGTCTGCCTGAATCTGCCCGTTATAATTGACATCGCCTATATAGTCTGCTGCACGGTAACTGCATTCCCTTTTCATCACATGTCTGTCACCGCCTGACACAACAGTAAGCTTTACAGTGTATGTACCGTCTTCCGTTACAGGGACAGAGAGTGAGCCTGAAACATACTTCCTGTCTGCAGTGGGAAATGATTTTTCAGTAATCTTTTTCGGAAACAGTCCGTTTTTGTAAATTTCTACCGTCACAGTTATCTTCGGAGATGAAGAAGAAACTGTGTAGAAAACATCTGCCTTGCCTGCCAGGATATAAAATGACATGCTGACATTCTTAAGCACCTTCCATGAGGGTACCATTGAAGGAAGTGTCTCTCCTACTCCTCCTAGAGGAATATCTTCAGTTGAAAGCTCCTCATCGGGTATGGAAACATCCTCTGCCGAAGCTGTAATGCCTGCCGTAAGCAGCAGACACATTGCAAGCAGAAAGCTCACCGTTCTTTTCATGCAGATACCTCCTCAAGACTCAATACAATGTCCGAAATTTCACTTAACGGAGCATTTCCGTAATAATCAACACCGAATGTATACTCCTGTGTGTTCCAGAGAACAAGCACATAGCCTTCTTCGGAATATATGTCGTAAACAGTACCGTTGACCACCTGCTGTGTTTTAACAAGCCTTTCAGCGTCAATACTGCGTTTTGTGATACCGTCACCCTGAGAGAGAACAAGGGTTTCCTCACCCTTTTCCCAGACTGTAACAACGGTATGCTCATTCTTTTCATGAGTTACCTGAACAAAGCCTTCAGGAACACGGCTCAATGTATAAACGCTTCTGATACCGTTACCCACAACAATGTCACCCGGCTCTTCAAAGCCGTACTCAACATCGAAATGAGTCCTGTAATAATCCTTGAACTGATTTATGACATTCTCACGCACCTCTGCGAATGAGAAAACAGTAATGCAGGAAACAAGGAAGACGACTGCCGCTACAAGCAATACACGCCTGAGCGATTTATGACGATGTGCTTCATGACGCTTCACAAGAACCTCCATCTCGGCTGTAAAGTCAGCTGACGGGTTCCATTCAATTGTTTCGCTTTCTTTATCTATACTCAAATACTCCTCCTGTGAAGCAGCCAGAAGAGCTTTTTTAAGTTTTTCACTTGCCATTTGCAGTCATCACCTCCCCTGAAAGTGCGGAAATCAACATTTTTTTACCTCTTACAAGCTGTTGCTTGACGGCGGAAACCTTTCTGTCAAGTACAGCAGCGATTTTTTTGACGGGCATATCCATGACATATCTCATATACAGCACATCACGGTAGACATCATCCATATTTCTGATTACATCAAGAACATCCTCATACTCAGCCGAATCAAGCATCTCCTCAAATGCCTTTTCATCGGCAAGGAAGTACATTTCATCAATACTTGCAACACTCTGATTGTAATCGTTTGTCCGCACAATGTTCAGTGCGGCGTTCCTTGCTGCTTTGATGCAATAGCCTCTGCCCTTATCCTCATCAGCAGACAACAACACATCAACATGCTTTGATATGCCTATAAAAGCATTCTGCACGGCATCCTCGGCATCAGACTCGTTCTTTACCACCGAGTAAGCCGCATAAAACATCTGCCTCTGATATGTCCTGTAATAATATTCTAATGTCCGTCTGTCGTTGTCATCATTTATGACACTCAGGTAAAATAAAAACATATGATTTTCCTGCCTTCATAATATATAACACACGGGAAACATAAAATGGTTACAAATAATTTTAACATTTTTATTTTTTATTTTCAACAGGTTGACCGATATGTTAAAATCTGTTAATATACTCACTGAGGAAGTGAAAAAATGAAGTATAAATATGAGCTTCACTGTCACACAAAGGAGACAAGTCTCTGCGGTCAGGTGCCTGCAGGGGAAATTGTGAAGATGTATAAGGAAAAGGGATATCACGGGATTGTCATTACAGACCACTACTCCCCTATGACATTTAAACCGTCAAGGGTCTGGCGACCTCAGACAGACATTGATTTCTATTTAAAAGGATACAAAGAAGCCCTGAAGCATGCTGACGATGAGTTCACAGTATTGTTAGGCATGGAAATCCGTTATTATGCCACAGCAAATGATTACCTCGTTTACGGTGTGACAGAGGATTTCTTAAGAAACAACGGCAATCTGATGAAGGTGTATCCGAAAAAATTCCACAGACTTGCACAGAAAAACAACATGCTTGTCCTTCAGGCACATCCGTTCCGTAACAGTCTGATGATAAGAATAAATCCTCAATATCTCGACGGTGCAGAGGTACACAACGGCAAAGCCGACCTTGAAGCAAATCTCAGGGCTGCACAGTGGGCAGAGGAAAACAATATGGCTGTCCGTATCAGCGGAAGCGACTTTCACAGACCGAACAATCTTGCCACAGGCGGCATAATCACGGACGAGCCCATAAAATCAAACGATGACCTTCTGAGAATCCTCCGCAACGGAAATTACGAAATGACAGGCGAAGAATTCGGCATTATATAAATCAACACAGTCACATATGAGCGGGGTTGCTAAGGACAGAAATAAATATTTATGCAGTTGTGAGACACTTTTTATAAGGTGTCTCACATTTTTTTTGATGAAAAACAGACACTTTCGAGCTGAAAGTGTCATAGTGGGTTATATACTTCAAGGCAACCATACAGAAAAACAAATTCTTTTTTCGGTATGTATGAGTGATATTGCAAATTAAAATTTGCAGTTATATTTTTGATAAATCAAAAGTGATATTGAAGCCTTACGGCTTCAGTGTTATTTTATTCGCATAAAACTGTCCGAAGGACAATAACACAATGCGTAGCATTATATAACTGCGAAGCAATATCACTCGCCGTATGGCGAATAAAACTGCCGAGTGTCCTTACGAACACTCGGCATAATCCGAGGGTAATTTTTTAATTTAATCAGCGGCGATGAC
>JAFUIY010000121.1 GCA_017473925.1 Clostridia bacterium
CTTGGAATCGGCTTTGTTCCCGAAATGTTCGTGGAAAACGATAACGAAAAAGAACGTATTATTCGGCTCGGTCTTAAAGAAAAGATTCCGAACGGCTCGATATGCCTTGTGACAAAAAAGGATCGCAGTCCAAGCATAGCTACCAAGAAACTTGTCGATATGCTTTGTGGCGTTAAAGCAAGTTCACAGTTAAGTAAACCGAAAGTGTAGCAACAACACCGCTATATCAAACGCTCAGCACCATAAAAATTGATACCAACGAAAAAAACGTGGTTATGATTGCCAATGAAATCAAGCAGTTTGATAATGTCAAATAAGAGTTTGTCGAACTGAAAATTTTTTTGAAAAATAATAAAAAATTGCTAATTTTAACTCTTTTTTCTAAAAACAAAGTCGCATTATCATTTTTCAGAGAGCACTGATGACAAAGGGGAGCAAAAAAACTCATACCTTATGTTTAAATTAACTTTCGAGTAACTATTTCTGTTACTCTTTCACAGATATTGTTTACACGGCACACCCATTCCATCTGATTTTCTTCTTTCAGTTGCTCGGTTAAGTCTTCTGTTGTTTTCATCTGTTTAACAAGAGAATCAAACATTTGCTGTGCCTGAATATCAATATCCGAGAGATGTTGCCACGGTTTGCCTTCAGCAATAAGGGTTGTAAAAAGAACTTTATTGTTTTTCAATAGATAATCCTTATGCAACAGTCCCCATTTTCCGAGCCTTATTTTTATTTCTTCGGGTGGCAAGCTGAGGTTAGGAATGTTGAAATCTCCAACCAGTCTGTATGTACCGCCGTTTTGTTCAAAGGATGATTTCATAATTCTTACCTCCTTATTTTTCACTCTTATCAATGATTTTCAGCAACAGCTCATCTACATCCTCTGTGGGTAAATCCTCTGCCAAAAGCATATTGCGAAACTCGTTCATTCCGTTAATTAACAGGTTACACTCAAAGTCCGTGAGCTTCAGTTTCTTGTCTTTTTGTCAGATGTCCACTCTCACGGCGGAGCCGTGCATATCATCAATTCCGCAGGAATTGTATATCATCAGAACTTTAGTTCTGTATATTATCATTGCGGAAGCAATACAGCCTGACGGCTGATGATATGCACACTTCGTGTGATGATATATGCCTTCGGCGATGATATACCATTGCTTTCGCAATGGATAAAAAAATCCGTACACAATCGTGTACGGATTTTTTGGTGGAGATGGCGGTATCCGAAGGCTGACGCCTTCGGCTGAGTTCGATTTATATGTCCCTCGTGTCTCCGCCTACGGCGAACCGACACGAGATGGACTATGCGGTTTCGAATACCTTTAAAAGAAAAATTATTCAGGCATAAAAATAACACCTCTGATGAGGTGTTATTTTTATGGTGGAGATGGCGGTATTCGAAACCGCGTCCGAAAATTCATTCTCTCAGCTTTCTACGAGCGTAGCCGACAAACTAAATCTCTCCCTTTACACGCCTGTCGGCAGGCTTATATCGGGACAGCTCCGTTATGCATGACGGGTTACGGAGACGCTTGCCCGTTCACGTTCACTGCTGATCGACGCCTTATCCTGAGCCGCAGTGCTCTCAGGTAAGACGGCAGCTATTAAGCAGCTGCTAAAACAGTTTTATTATTGTCGTTTATTTTTAATAAACTTGCGATTTTTAAAGCGGTACCGCACCTCTGCTCGCTTACCAGGATTCAAAATCCCCGTCGAAATCCTTTCATCCCCCTGTATCAATTAACAATGTACAATTTACAATGTACAATGAAAATTAACTTATTTCTATTATAACATTTGTGTCGTCTTCTGCAACGATGTTAAGAATCTCACCTGAAATTCCGTTATCAACAAGGCTGAGTATCTGCTCCATCTGGTCACCCGTAAGTGCATCTGAGCCGATTATTCCTGAAATTCCGTTGCCGATTCTTGCAATCTTTTTGACAAGTAATAAAGGCAATGAAATGTTTACAGGTTTTTTTGACGGATGAAGCACCTGAACTCTGAGCTTCAGTCTGCTTACATCTGCAGGAGCCTTGATTTCAGTTGTTTCTTCACTCGTTTTGTTCTCGGGTGCCTTGCCGGTGAGAAGCTCATCCGTTGTAATTCCCAGAATGGATGCTATCTGAGGAATCAGCATTATGTCGGGGCAGGAAATGTCATTTTCCCATTTCGACACCGCCTGAGCGGAAACGCCGAGCATATCGGAAAACTCTTCCTGCGTATAGCCTTTTTCCTTTCTGAGTCCGGCTATTCTTGCACCTAATGTGGATGTTGCTTCCTCGTTTTTGTTCTCGTCTGATTTTTTTGTAAATAAGGTCATTTGTCATTTCTCCTTTGCATTTCTTGTCTTCATTTTAGCCGTAAGACACGGTTGAATGAAGCGATTAAAGGTTGAAATGATAAGAATTTAATAAACCAACGGTTGATTTTTATTCTTTCAGAACTAAACCAACGGTTGTTACTGATTTCTTAAGGACATATTGCGTTCAATTTCTCTGTTTGCGCTCTTTTTTGCAGCGTCCTCACGCTTGTCGTAAAGTTTTTTACCCTTACAAAGACCGATAAGAACCTTTGCTCTGCCCTTTTTGAAGTAGACCTGCAGGGGTATTATCGCATAACCCTGCTGTTTTGTCAAGCCGAAAAGCTTCAGGATTTCTTTCTTGTGCATGAGCAGTTTTTTCGGTCTCAGGGGGTCACGGTTGAAGATATTACCGTGGTCGTAGGGTGAAATGTGCATTCCGTTGACGAAGATTTCGCCTTTGATTATATTGCACCATGAATCCTTGAGATTGATTTTACCCTGTCTGACGGATTTTACTTCCGTGCCGAAAAGCTCAAGTCCTGCTTCATAAGTTTCCTCAACAAAATAGTCGTGATAGGCTTTTTTGTTCTGGGCAACAGTTCTGTTTTCATTTTTTTCCACAATAACACCTCCGTAAATCAGAATTTATCAATAAACAATTTACAATTTACAATGTACAATGATTTACAAAAAACCGCCTGTATCGCTACATCTGCACGATTGTAAATTGTACATTGTACATTGTTAATTGGTTCGACAAATTACTGTTTACATTGCTTCGGGAGCTGAGAGCTTCATCATAGTCAGCACGTTATATAATACATCTTTGACGCATTTGCAAAGGAATAATCTTGCCTGCTGAAGATTTTTGTCTTCGATGTCGCAGCGGCATGCATTATAGAACTTATGGAAAAGTGTTGACAGCTCAAGAGCATATCTTGTGATTCTTGAGGGGTCAAGTGCCTTTGCTGCACTTTCGATTTCACCTGTAAGTGAAGAAATGTGTCTGATAAGCTCTTTTTCTTCGGGTGCTGTAAGAAGCTGTGCATTTTCTTCTGTGCAACCGTTGAATTCAACACCCTTTTCGCTCATTTTCCTGAAGATACTGCAGATTCGTGCATGAGCATACTGACAGTAGTAAACGGGATTTGAGCTTGACTCTTCAATTGCAAGGTCGAGGTCGAAGTCGCAATGTGTGTTAGCTTCTCTCATATTGAAGAAGAATCTTGCAGCATCAATGGGTACCTCGTCAAGAAGAGTGACAAGTGTGATTGCCTTGCCTGAACGCTTTGAAAGCTTGACAGTTTCGCCGTTTCTTACAAGACGAACCATCTGCATAAGTACAACTTCGATTCTTGAGGGGTCTACGCCGAGAGCCTGGATTGCACCCTTGAGTCTGGGCACATAGCCGTGGTGATCGGCACCGAGGATGTCAATTGCTCTGTCGAAGCCTCTTGTTACAAGCTTATTATAATGGTATGCAATATCGGGAACGATATATGTGTAGAAACCGTTTGAACGGCGGAGAACAAAGTCCTTGTCACAGCCGAACTGCTCAGCCTTGAACCAGAGTGCGCCGTCAAGCTCATATGTGTAGCCCTTCTCTGTGAGCATATCCACAACCTTCTTTGCTTCGCCTGAGTTGTGGAGAGTGCTTTCTCTGAACCATGTGTCGTACTTGATTTTGTACTTGAGAAGGTCTCTTTCAAGGCCCTGAATATTAAGGGGAAGTGCATACTCAACGAGAGCATTTCTTCTCTCTTCTTCCGTAGCATTTATATATTTATCACCATAAATTTCAGCAAAATTCTTTGCATGGTCGATGATGTCCTGACCATGGTATGCATCCTCGGGCATTTCCATGGGGTCACCGAAGTGCTGTTTGTAACGGACATCAAGTGACAGACCGAATTTCTCAATCTGATTGCCGCCGTCGTTTACATAGAATTCTCTTTCTGAGTGATAGCCTGCCCATGAGAGAATCTCAGCAAGGCAGTCACCCATTGCACCGCCACGGGCATTACCGATATGCATGGGACCAGTGGGGTTTGCGGAAACAAACTCAACAAGAGCAGACTTGCCCTTGCCGTAGTCAGAATGACCGTACATCTCACCCTTGTTCTCAACATCAAAAAGGATGTCTGCATAGTAAGCGGAGCCCAGAGTGAAATTGATGAAGCCTGCACCTGCGGCTTCGATTTTATTGAAATATGTGCCTTCAAGCTCTGCATTTTCACAGAGTGCTGCAGCAATTTTCATGGGAGCAGTTCTGAATACTCTTGCAGAAACCATTGCGGCATTTGTTGAGTAGTCACCGTGTGTTCTGTCAGCAGGGACTTCAACCTTGAAATCGGGCACTTCTCCCTCGGGAAGCTGACCGTTTTCAATTGCCTTTGCAAGGGCTTTCTTTATGATTTCGTAAATCTGATTTTCGGCCTTTTTAACGATATAGCTCATTGATTATTTCCTTTCAATGTACAATTTACAATGTACAATTTACAATTATTTTTCAGTTTTACTGGTTTTTACAATTGCCGTCAGCAATTTGGCAATTTCATTACAGTCCTTATAGATGCTGTTAAACTCTGCATCCGTAATATAATCGGTTTCGTGCAGAAGTTCTAACCAATATTCCGTTTCACAAGCCTCTTTTAATGCGGTATTCATTTTATAGATAAAATCAGCATTGCTAAAACTGATTATTGCTTCTCTTATGTTGGCACCGATGCTTGTTCCGGAACGGACAAGTTGTTTTGAAAGATAGTATTCACATTTATCATTTCGCAAATATTTATACAATCGGATTATCCTGATAGCAAATAACCTGCTTTTATCTGCAACAATATTGTTCTTCATAATCCATAAAGCCTTTCATGGAATAACTAATCATTGTACATTGTAAATTGTACATTGTACATTTTTATTATTCCAGTGTTATAATTAACTCGTTTTCACTCGCGATACCGCCGTAAAAGTCGATGGTGTATCTGAGCTCGAGTGTGCCTTTTCCGTCTGTGATATCCGATGCAACCTTCTGTGCCGCAATGCCTATGAGCATTGAGCCGAAGGGTGACTGATACTGACAGGAGTGGCGTTTGCCCATTTCGATTGTCATTTCTGTGTTGTATGAGCCCGTACGGAGCATTGAAGCGCATGTGCCCTTTACATCAATTGTCGTGTGACAGCCCTTGAGCTCATCGTACTGTTCATCGTATTCGATTTTATATCCGTCAATGTATGATTCCCATGTGCCTCGGGTGGTCATTTCGTAAGACTCTTTACTGCCGTCAACGGTGTGGGTATCTTTTATTGTCAGAAGAATGTCCTTTTTCATTTTTATCTTTCCAATGCTAAATTAATAAGTCTGTCAACAAGCTCACCGTAAGGAATGCCGTATGCACCGAAAAGCTTTGCATACATGCTGATTGATGTGAAGCCGGGGAGTGTGTTGATTTCGTTGAGAAGCACTGCACCGTCTGTGTGTCTTACAAAGAAGTCAACTCTTGAAAGACCTGTACAGCCGAGAGCCTTATATGCTCTGATTGCCTGAGTTCTGATTTCCTCGCTCTTTTCTTCGCTGAGTTCGGCAGGGATACAGAGCTTTGATGCAGCGTCAATGTATTTTGCTTCGTAATCATAGAATTCGTTTGCGGGAAGAATTTCGCCGATAACAGATGCAACGGGCTTTTCGTTGCCGAGAACAGCACATTCGACCTCCCTGCCGTCAATGTTTTCTTCGGCAACGACCTTGTCGTCTTCGGCAAAAGCAATTTCCATTGCCTTATAAATGTCTTCCTTTGTCTTTGCCTTTGAAATGCCCACTGATGAGCCTGCATTTGCGGGCTTGATGAATACGGGCAGACCAAGGTAATTTATACAGTCATCTGCAAACTTCTCTTTATTTTCTGCATAATCCCACTTTGTGACAGCAAGCCACTTTGCCTGAGCAATCTGAGCATAGTCTGCAGTCATGTTTGTGACGGCTTTGTCCATGCACATTGCACTTGCGATAGTGTTACAGCCTACATAGGGGAGACCTGCAAGGTCAAGGAGCCCCTGAACGGTACCGTCTTCACCGTTTTTGCCGTGAAGTACGGGGAAGACAGCATCAATTACGATTTTCTCGACACCGTTTTCTCTGAAAACATTGATGCATTTCTCGCCGAAGTCTGTTGAAACTGCAGCAGATGTGCATCTGCCTGTAAGCCATCTGTTGTCGGGAATAAGATTTATGTCATCCTCATAAAGGAACCATTTTCCCTCTTTTGTGATACCCATGAGAACGGGATTGTATTTATCCTTCGGCATGTTTGTGATAACAGCGAAGGCACTGCGCAGTGAAACCTCATATTCGCTTGATTTTCCGCCGAAAAGTACAAGTATATTTTTCATAAATTATCAATCTCCTGAAAAAAGTGATATATATAATAACATATATTACATGATATTACAAGATTATTCTGCAATGAAAAAACAGAAAAGAACCGAAACTGTTGCTGCAAAGGGCAGGAACGGGAGTTTCTCCGGCAGCAGGGGAGGAGCCTTTTCCCTGAATGTCAGTGACAGCTGTGCATTGCCGACGGCGTATGTGATAAGTGAAAAAATTACGGCAACACGGGGTGCTGAGGATATAAGCGGGAAAAAGCAGTTCGCAAAAACAACCGCAACGGGATAAAGAGCAAAGGCAGTCACCGTTATTGTCTGCGGTATATTTCCCTTCGTTGTGGGGATTGCTCTGATAATAAACAATATACATGCAATAAGAATGAGAATAATTCCCGAAACAAGATTTATTATTGCTGACCTGTCTGAGAAAGACTGCAGAGGCATATCTGTTTTTAAAGAAATTTTTCCCGATATGAGAAGAATTACTGCAAGCACGGAAATATAAAGATATGCAAAGGGGAGGAATGAAGCTCCGGTTTTATTTTTGTCCTTATCCTTTCTGCTTTCTGCTGTTTTCAGGAGAAGCAGAAGCAGTATCGGTATGTAACAGGCAAAGATGAATTCGGTTCCAAGCTTAAAAAGGAGAATTCCCGGAAGAAGCACAGCCATTGAAATCATGTCATCTGCATTTATGCATAAAAATGAGAGAATCAGCAGTGCCGCAAGGGAGAAGGTCATTGTGTAGCCGTTCATGCTCAGTGCCGAGTACATGAGAACAGTCACCAGTGTGTCGCATATAAGAAGAAATGCAGATTTTTCCTTTTCATCGCAACCGTTTTTTCTGACTGAGAAGTAAAGCAGGGCAGGAGTAATGTAAATGAGCAGGTTTGTCGGAAATACCGCAAACATGTCTTTCAGTGTGTGTGTTATCTTATAACCGCCCGAAACAAAAAAGGGCATTACTGCAAGGCAGATACAGAACACGATTGTGATGCTCTGCAGCATATCAGGCTTTCTGATTGTTTTCATAGCTGCCCCCTCCTACAGAATATTCATGAGAATCACACTCATGCATGGTAACAGGAACATCTGAAGATTATCGCCGAGGTAACTGAGCCCGGCAGCAGTGTCCTTGTCATTTTCCCTTGCCGTTACAAAAAGGAAGAACAGCTGTACAATTACAATGGGGGAGAGGAATCTTGTGAAGTCGTTTGACATCATGATACTGAGAAGCTGAGGAATAAGTGTCAGCATAAAGAGAATGTACGGCACTTTGCCGACGAATGTGGTGTTGTTCCTTATTGCTTTTACCCATACGGTAAATACAAGTATGAGTATGGGGATTACTGAAATAATTCCGATAACATTATGTATGCTGAATTCACCGAGACCGAATTTCAGCATATAGAATATATTGCTCAGCGGGTTTCTGTCTTCGCCCTCGGATGCAACCTGACGGACATCAATCCATGCGACGGCATCTTCAATATAACCTGAAACATTTTCAATTGTCGTGTTGCCCTTTTTTGCAAGGTAGCTGAGCATTTCGTCCGCAGTCATGGTCAGTGTTTTTCTTGAGAAAAATACCGTGTAGACTGCAGTTGCGACACTTACGGGAGCTGCAATGAAGAAAGGGTAAGCCTTTGTGAGCTTGTTTCCGCCCCTTTTTATGCTGTAATAAGCAATTATTGCAAGGCAGGGTGCCATATATGCAGTCAGGAAGCAGTCGTGAATAAAAATACCCGCAACCATGAGCAAGGGTGTCAGATAAATGAGAAGCCTGTTCTGACAGAAGTATGCAGTCAGCAGAAGTATGAGCATGCAGAAAATATCAATGAAGCCGAAAGCGTCTCCTGCAAAAATTGTGACTGAAAATGGGAAAAGTACAAAAATGCCCGTCAGCAGAGTGATGATGTTTTTATGCTTTCTGTCTGCAAGGGTGAGAGTCTTTGCAAGGTAATGAGAAATACCCAGAAAAACGGCAAAGGTTGAAATTCTCAGAAAAGCAGTCATCCATTCTGCGGTGAAGCTTTCTTTGAATATGCTTAGAATTGCACCCACAAGAAATCTTGAGCAGATACCGATTGAAAAATCGCATAAGAACAGTGCGTAAAGCCCTGTTTCGGACATATCAAAATTCTTCACAATGCAGTAAAGCACCGTGATTGCGAAGATTATCAATGTGTTTCTGATTGTGTTTAAAGTTTTTTCAGACATTCTGAGTTCCTTTTTTAATTTAAACTGAAAATTGCGGCAAAGAAAAGGGCAACAATGAGCCATGAAAATGCTGCAGGCTCTTTTTTTACAGCAGGTTTATCCGGGAATGAGAAATCAAGCTGTATGTGCCCGATGGTATGAATCAGCACTGCCGATGTGATTACAGATCTGATATTTAATGAGATTACGGAGGTGAATAAACCTATAAGATAAAAGAACAAAGGATAAACCGAATAAATGAAAACAGGCAATAATTTCAGAATGCTTCTTTCATTTATCTTTGAGAGGGCTCTTTTCAGAAAAACAAATGTCAGCAAACACAGCAGGATTATACCTGCAGAAAGGTTGATGTATTCGTATGGGTGGTTATACTCAGGCACATTGGTGTTGAATTGCATGAGGGGAATACCCTTTATAACAGCAATAACTGCAATGATAAGAATATATAAATATGCAAAGAGTGTCAGTACTGAAATCCTGCTTGTTTTTTTATTGTTGTCATTCTCCGTGCATATACGGGATATGCAGAATAATAATCCGACAGGGAAATATGTCATCAGCATGTAGCATGCTCCGAGGCGTGTGACAAAAAGCCCCGGAATAAGAATAAGGCTTGATGTCAGGTCGTTGATGTTAACAAGAAAAAACAGAATAATTGTGAGTGCAACAGGAAACAACAATGCGGTGGTGTATCTGTAATTTTGCTCAAAGAAAACAGTAAGCATCATCAGCAACACCGATGTGTATATCAATCCCTTATTTTTAGCTGCTTCGTTTTTTGCTCCGAAGAACAGTATTGTGATAACGGGGACAAGATATACCACATAATTAAGTGGCGCCGTATCTGTGAGAATTCTGAATGACCCGGAAAAACCGAGATGCATGTTGGACAGGATGACAGCAAAAGCAAGCAATGGATAACATAATAGACATAAGAGGAGCTCTTTGTTCTGTTTCAATCCGGTTTTCATAGCATTCTCTCCTTAAAACAGGTTGGCTAACAAAATAATCAGCAGAACAGATGCAAAAAAGCTTTTTTTGCTGAGATTTGTCATAACTTCTGTAAAAGTATTGTCGTGTTGTTTTGCGCAAATAAAAATGTATGCAATTTGTGTGATTATCATAGGTGCAAAGAATCTTGTAAGATCGCCTGATACAATAGTGCTTAAAATCTGCGGAAGTAATGTCAGTGCAAAAAGTATATAGGGAAGCTTTTCAAAAAAACCTTGAGATTTTTTTATGCAACAACTCCATATGTATAAGAAAATGCAGATAAAAGGTACTATAAATATGATAGTTGGTATTTCTTCTTGTGTCGGTTTGTCAAGCACATATTCAAGAAGACCTTTGAAAAATCCCATCAGGTCTATTTGTGAGGAACCTAATATGTTGGGTGAATCAGGTCTGTACATATAGTATTCAAGATAACCGATAACATCAGATATAGTGCAATTTCCTTTTTTTGTAATATATTCAAACATCTCGTTATAAGTCATTTTTACGGTGTTTATAGAGAAAAACACACTATAAGCAGACATCATTATGCATGATGCGGAAGACAGAACAAATACGGTTGATGTGATTTTTTTGTTTTTTTCATTTTTCAGCGCATAGTATGCAATTATTCCCAGACAGGGAGACATGTAGCTGAATATAAAACAATCATGTATCAGAATGCCTGCTGCAAGAAGAAAAGGAAGTATGAAAGAGATTATCCGTTTATTTCCCGTAAATGCTGTCACAACAAGAAGGGGGAGAAGAAATATGTCCGGAAAAGAAAAGAAGTCATTGTTGTAGACGGTTATTGAAAATGGCAGTGCGATAAAAACAAAAAAGAAAAGCATCAATATATTTCTCATTTTTTTATCAGCTGAAAAATATGCATTGCAGAGGAAAACAGCAAAACAGAAAATGATGACAAATGTCGAAATTAATAAGAATTCAGTGACCCATTCTTTTGTAAAGGAGGATTTGAACCAACTCAGAATTTCACCTATCAGAAGCTTTGAGCAGAAGCCTATGCTGAAATCTCCGAGATATACGGAATAAACATTATTCAGTGGTGGCCGTGTTCCTGACAGCAAACTATATATATAAATGGCAAAAACGAGAATCAATGTCCCGCCTGCAGTATGAAAAAACTTTTTGTTTTGCATTATATCACCATGTCTATAATATTATACAATTATAATTATAAATGCTCGGATAATAAAAGTCAAGACAAACAGTAATTTGTCGAGGTGCCCTCGACAAATTAAATTGGCAATTAGCAATTATCAATGCGCAATTAAGGAAAAGGCTTCGCCTTTTGAACCATTATAATGGGGTTTAAGGGGCTTGCCCCTTCCACAATTGCGAATTGCGAATTTCCAATTGCGAATTTTTGTCGGGCACAGCCCGACAAATTCTGATTTGTAATTATACAAATAAATTTTTACAACAAGTTCAACAATTTACATTTTTGTGCTTGACATTTGCATGTTGAATAAATATAATAAAATATGTATCAGTGTAAATGTCCCAAAATGCATTTTTTTGATGCATAACTCAAGGAAAAACACTTATGACGACGGAAACAGGCGGTTTTTTCCGTTTCAGCACAAAGCCGGGTCAGGGGCTTTTGAAACATAAAATCCTGTTTTGCTGTTGTCGTTACAAAAACCCCTTAAATTCAAAAGGAGGAAATTTTTATGTTTAACAATGTTAAAGCAAAGAAAAGACTCACTCAGGTCATAATTGCCTTTGTTGTTATCTGTATGTCAGTCACAGGTAGCTTCCTGCTGCTTGAAGACACTATTGACAGTGCAAATGCGGCAACGGTAGATATGAACGTCGCATCTGCTGCAAACTGGCATTCCGCAGTCAACGGCAGAGGCAGCGGAGACATAATCAACATCACTGTCACTGCAGACTTTGATGCAGGTTCCGCACTTACAACAATTCCTGCAGGTGTCACAGTCAACCTCAACATGAACGGTAAGACAATTTACCGTGATTTCGAGGGTGAAGGCGACGGCTTCATGACTTATTCATATCCTGCAAGCGATAACTATTTCGGTATTATCCGTAACAGTGGTACTCTTAATATCACAGGTACAGGTACTATCCGTATGAAGCAGCTCGGTTCGTTTACACAGGGTAGTCAGCGTAATGAGGCTATCGGCCGCATGGCAGCTATTGTCAACTATGCAAGCGGTACTCTGAATGTTTCAAACGGTATCAATATTCAGGCATATTCTGCTTTCATTACTCCTAAGTCATCATCAGCCACAGAGCGTTTTGCTGACGTATTTATGTACAGTATTGCAATCCATAACTCAGGTACAGTCAACTGTGCAGGTAAGCTTCATGCAGGTACATTCACAGCCGGTGTTGCAAACTCCGGTACAAGCTCATATCACTATGCTTTTGCATACGGTATTTACGGCGGTACAGTAAATGTAACAGGCGGTACAATCACAGCTGAGGCTCTTTCAGGTGCTCTGGAGTCAACAGAAACCTGTGCTGAAAAGAACCAGGTTTGTAACTTTGCTGTAGGTGTTTATTCAAACCAGGCAACAGTTAAGGGTGATACAACAATCAATACTGCAACAACCAGCTGGATGTCACAGGACTCATTCAATATATGGAAAAGCGGTTGTAATATCTCATGGTCTGTTGGTGTCATGTACTCAACAACAAACTATCCTGTTATCGGTGCTTCTGTTGACATTACATCAACGTTCAGAGTTGTCGACGGTGAACAGGTTCATGTTCCCGGCTCTGCAAACGGTTGGGCATATACCGTACGTGTTACCGATGATCCCGGTGACTACGGACGTCGTGCATACCCCGTTGCAGGTATTCCCGCAAACAACAACGCATCAATGCACGGTGACCAGGATGGTGAGGTTACTTACGCAACAGGCTTCTTCGGCAGCCAGACTGTTGACTCTTACGGTACAACATACTCAGGCATGGAACAGTATCTCAATGCTCAGTCACATTTCTTCATTGCAGAAGATGCTTTCTATGACTACGGCAGAACAACCAATACATCATACCTTACAGACGTAAGAGGTCAGGTTCAGAAGCAGTCAGGTGCAGGTTCTGTTGAAACAAAGACAGGTTACATCAGAAGCGGTGCTCCCGGTGTAGACGGTACACAGTACCTTATCCTTTACCGTTACTATAAGGACAGCTTCACATCTTCAAACCTCTTCAAGGTTTCTCCTTCATATGATACAACTATCCAGTCAACAAGAGCAACTGTCAAGGCAGGCGGTACTGTAACATACAAGGGCTCTGTCAACGATGCTTCCGTTGCAATCGCATATAATTCAGGCGGTGCTTCAAAGAACCAGAATTATTATAAGTTCGAAGGCCAGACTGTCGAGCTTGTTCCCACAGGCACATTTGCCACAAGAGACCCCTATAAGACAAACGGCTGGACAGCAAACGGTACAGCTCTTACATCAAACGGTGTTTCAACAACATCAGCAAACACAGTTGTTATCTACATGAACTATGTTCTGAAGAATCCTACTTCAATCAGAGTTGTTGCAAACGACAAGACTGCAACAATTGACCAGTACACAGAAAGAACACAGTTCACAGCAACATATACAGGTGCTTCACTTGTTCCCGGTACAGACTTCAAGCTCGGCATCATTGATATGGGTGTTCATCTTTCAGTTGACACTAATGACACATCAGATGACGCTGTTGTAACAAGCGTATATGATATCTCAGGTACAGGCTCAGGCTCAGGTAACAATGCAACAGCTGTTACTTACAAGTACTCTGCTGACCAGTCAACATGGACCAACGGTCTTCCCAAGGATGTAGGTACATACTGGATTGAAGTAAATGTCAATGCAGATACAACCTATGCTGCAACCGGCACATACAACCGTCAGGGTGCAACAGGTTACATCACATGTACAATTTCAAAGGCAAACCTTGAAATCGAAGGCTCAAGCTCAAGAACAGGTACATACGGCAAGACATACGGCGAGCTCATTCCCTTCAGTGAATACAAGGCTGTAGGTCTCGGTTCAGACCAGCTTGAAGGCTCATGGTCATTCTCCGTGGTCGGCACAGGTGATTATCCCGATGCAGGTCAGGAAACAGTACACCTTGTATGGACTCCCACACCCAACACAAAGACTGCTAACAACTACAATGCTACAAACTTTGCCGTAAGCCTTGTTGTTGACAAGCGTGCGGTCAATGTAAATGCAGGTGCTTCATTCGTAACATACGGTGACTTTGCACCCACATATACAATTGCATATGAAAACCTTGCTCCCTGCGATGACGCAAAGAAGGCAACATGGAACGAGGCTTCAGAAATAGAAATCTTCTACAACGGTGCATGGACAACATATACAGCAGGCATCCCTGCAGGTGAATACACATCAAGAATCAAGGTCTTCGGCGGTGCTGCTGACGAAAACAACGTATTCTCAGTAAACGTTGCAGAAGGCAAGTTCACAGTACAGAAGAGATCAATCGTTTACAACGCAGTTGCAATCGACAGAGATTATAACGGAACATCAGCAGTTGACGTCAAGCTCAACTATGTAAGCGGAAACTACTCAACAGATGTATATGATACTGTTATCAACACAACAGGTACACTTGTTGCAGGTCCTGATGCAGGCGAAGGCAAGGCAGTAAATGTAAACAAGGATTCTGTTACAATCAAGAATTCTTCAAACTATGCTCTCGTTATTGACAACGTTGACAATGTAACAGTCAATATCGGCAAGGCAACTCCCACAGGTGTTGCAGTTGTTGCAGACCCCGCAACAATCACATACGACTCAACAAAGACTCTTGCTACAGCAACAGCTCTCCATACAACAGCTACAAACATTGAAGGTAACTGGGCATGGAAGAATGCTTCAACTGTTCCCACAGTTGACGTTGCTACTTACACAGCAGTCTTCACACCTTCAAACACAGTAAACTACAAGGTTATTGAACAGCAGGTTACACTTACTGTAGAACAGAAGGAAGTTGTTGTTTCTGTAAAGAACTTTAACATCTTCTACGGTGATGCAGTTCCCGCAATCACAGGTTCAATCACATACACAGGCTTCACAGGTTCAGATACAGTTGACACAATCGGTGCAAGCGGCGGTACAGACACAACCACAACTTACACAAGAGGCAGCGGTATCGGCACATATCCCATCAGTGTTATCACAACACTTGCATCAACAAACTACAGCTTTAAGTCAGTTGACAGCCAGATCGTAGTTGCTCCCAGGGCTCTTACAGTCAAGGCAAATGACATGTCTGTAACATACGGTGCAAACACACCCGATTTTGATGATTCAGACATCACAATCACAGGCTTCTACGGCACAGATAACGTAACAAATCTTAACGGTACTCTTGTTGTTACAACAGATTATGTTCCCGGTTCAGATGTCGGCACATATGACATTGTTGCATCAGGTTACTCAGCTAAGAACTATGCTATCACATACGAAGCAGGTACTCTTACTGTTGACAAGGCAACTCTTACAGTCAAGGCAAATGACCTTATTGTTACATACGGTGCAGACGCTCCCGCTTATGTTGCAAATAACCTTTACACAGTAACAGGCTTCGTTGCAGGCGACACATACGAAACAACAGCAATCACAGGCAACCCTGCATTCACAACAGGTTACTCAAGCGGCAAGAACACAGGTTCATATCCCGTAAGAGCTACAGTCAGTGCAATGAGTGCAGACAACTACACATTCACAGGTGCTGAAGCAACTCTTACAGTTAACAAGGCAACTCCCGTTGTAACAATGGTTCCCGGTGCATCAGTTGTCAACTCACACACATTTGCAGAAGCAGAATTTGACGGTACAGAAACTGTTGTCAACCCCAACAAGGGTACAATGACAGTCGCAGGTACATTCAAGTTTGCAAACGGCACAACAGTTGCAGTATGGGGCAGCGACGGTAAGTACGATGCAGTCTTCACTCCCGAAGATACTGACAACTACACAACAACAACTGTCAAGGTTTACCTTGAAATCCTTGAAAAGGCTATCAGCGGTACACCCGTTATCCAGGGTTCAGCAATGGCAGGCTCAACACTTACAGTAAGCCTTGTTTCAATGGATCCCACAGTAGCACAGTATTACACATTCCAGTGGTATGCTGATGATGCAGCTATCGCAGGTGCAAATGCAACAACATACAAGCTTAAGGATTCAGATATCGGTAAGGCTATCCATGTTGTTCTTACAGCTAACACAACATACGGCTTCACAGGTACAGCAAAGTCTGCAAAGACATCACTTGTTATCGAGGCTCTTCTTGAAACAACAGCTGCACAGCTTAATGTTGTTCTTCCTTCAGAGGTTGAATATGATGCAATGAGCCACGCAGCAACAGTTACAATTGCTGACGGTTACAATCCTGCATACTTCGGTGAAATCACAGTCAAGTATAACGGTAACACAGCACGCCCTGTTAATGCAGGTACATACATTGTTACAGTTGATGTAGGTACTCCCGCTGCTCCCGAAGGCGGATATCCCGCAGATACTTATTACGGTCCCGCAACAGGTATTTCTGTTGGTGAAATCGTAATCACAAAGGCTCCCTTCACAGTTGATGTTATTGCTTCAGATAAGGTTTATGACGGTACAACAACAGCTTATGCAACAGTTACAGGTTCAGGTCTTAAGGACGAAATGGACGATGTAAGAATTGCAGAAGGCAGCAAGTTCGCATTTGCTGATGCAAGAGTAGGAACAGATAAGGAAGTCAAGGTCACAACAATGACTCTTATCGGTGCTCAGGCAAACAACTACGAAATCAAGGTTAACCCCGTAACAGCATCTATTACTCCCGCTACACTTTCAGCAAGAGCAACAGGTGTAAACAAGGTTTATGACGGTTCAGCTATGGTAAGCGTAGTATTCTCAAACATTGAAGGCTATGCTGCAGTTGACTCTTCAGCAACAGTTCAGATCAAGAACGGCTCTGCAGTAGCAGTTAGTTCAGATGCAGGTACTCAGCTTCTTACAAACATCACAGCATCACTTGAAGGCTCAAGCGCTGCAAACTATGTTCTTAAGATTACAAATGAGGCATCAGCAACTGTTACAATTTCTCCTGCAACACCCAATGTTGAAGCTCCCGTAATCAGCGGTCTTGTTTACGACTCAGCAAAGACTCTTCAGACAGTTGACCTTTCAGGCTATACAACAGCAAACGGCTTCTGGCAGTTTGACGATCTCACACTCGTTCCCACTGTATCACAGAAGACATATGCTGCAACATATTATTCAAGCAACAAGAACTATACAAACCTTAACGCAACAATCACACTTAACATTGATCCCAAGCAGGTTGTTCTTACAGCAGATGATAAGTCAGTACCTTACGGTACAAAGTCTCCTGTATTCACAATCACTGCATCAGGCTTCACAGGTGATGATACACTTGCTGATATCGGTGGTTCATGTACACCCATCTCAACATATGCAGCAGGTTCAGATATCGGTTCTTACCCAATCAACCTCAACAATGCTCTGAGTGATGATAACTATATCTTCACAACAGTTCCCGGTACACTTACAGTTGCTCCCGCAAGACTCAATGTTACAGCTACAGCTGCAAACAAGGTTTACGACGGTTCAACAGCAATCAAGGTAACATTCGCAATTACTTCAGGTAAGTACGGCAACGATGATGTTTCTCTCAGCGCAACACAGGTTACAGGTAATGCTGCAACAGCAAATGCAGGTCCCACAACAGTTTCATATCTTGCCCCCTCACTTATCGGTGCAAAGGCTGACAACTATGAGCTTTACATTACACCTGCTTCAGGCGTTCTTACAGTTGAGATTGCCAAGGCTGATGTTTCAGGTGTTGTCTTCCCCGTTGACGGTCAGGTTGAATTCGGCTACGACCTCAGCTACGCAACATTCGCAAAGAACGGTGTCGGCGACGGTACATTCGCATACGAAAATGCAAGAACTACTGTTCCCGGTGCACTCGGTCTCTATACAAACTACAAGGTTATCTTCACTCCCACAGATTCAAGAAACTACAACTCACAGGAAGCATTTGTTTCTCTTGAAGTTGTCAAGTGTGTTCTTGACTATGTAGTAGGTGTTGCAGGTACAGCACAGCAGGGTGAAACTCTTGCAGTTGTATTCACAGGTCTTCCCATTCATGCTCAGGCTTACATTCAGTACCAGTGGTACAGAGTCGGCGATAATGATGTTGAAGCTATCCCCGATGCAACAAGCCAGAAGTATGTTGCAACTGAAGAAGATGTAGGATACACACTTGTTGTTGTAACTTATGTCAACGAAAACGATCCTTATGTATTCTCAGAAACAGCTAACATCGAAACAGTTGACGGCGATATCAACGGTATCCTCGGTCAGACACTCGATGCAATTGAAGAGCTCTCACTCACATTCTGGCAGAGACTTCTCAACTGGATCAGAAGAATCATTGAGGCTATCACAGGCATGACACTTATGATGTAATCATAAAATAAATTTTCCCTCCGAGCAATCGGAGGGATTTTTTTGATGTCAATACTTTTATTGATATGAAAAAGACCTCCCTGAAAGAGAGGTCTTAAAAATACTATTGAATCTGATAGAGAGCAATTCCTCCTGCGGAATCAACCATGTAAGTGTATACATAAGTAGAAGCAACAGTTCTTTGTGTTCCGTTGTATTTTACATACTCAAAGGTGATGTTTACCGTACCGCTGTTGACAGCTCTGAATGTAAAATACTGTGTGCCGCCGCCCTTGCCGGTGATGATTGATGCTGTATCGGGTGAATAATGGCTTTCATTGAGAAGCATTATCCCTTGCTCATCAAAGGAGTATTCCCATTCATATCCCGATGAGGGGTTTGCATACAGCTCAACGGTTGTGGTGTGGATCTGGAAGCCCAGAAGGCTGAAAATCGCAAGCAGAATAGAAACCAGCGCTTTCAGCACCGTAAAAATAATTACCATTGTACCCCTCCAATCATGTTAATTATAAAAAATTATAGCAAAAAAACAGCCGTTTGTCAATTTAAATGAGCAAAAAAGTTAAAATGTTGTTAATTTGTAAGCAATAAATAAATAACAAATCTGTCAAAAATAAATTTATTAAAAATGAGTTTGACTCTTTACATTTGGTATGATAATAAGTTATAATATACTATGAATATATATATCCGGGAGGAAAATAAAATGAAGCATTATAAAACTCATTTTTATATAAAGCTTATTGCAGCGGTGCTTTCCGTTGCAGTGCTTACGGCTTCATCAATCGTGCCTGTCACGGCAGAGGAAACTGACAAGAGTATATCTTTTGCTACACTCAGTGACCTTTTTTATGTTTCAGCTGAAAACAGAGGAGGCTATAACGAAGCATTCATGCTTGATGCTGCAGCAAACGGCTATCAGTATGAGCAGCTTGACGGTCTTCTTGACTCTGCATTTGATGCAGTGAAGAAGCGTGTCGAGGAGGAAGGTCTCAAGTATCTTCTTGTCAACGGCGACCTGACATACGGCGGTGAGTACACCAACCATGTTGCCCTTGCAGAGAAGCTTCTTGAGCTTGAAAATGAAACAGGCGTAAACGTCATTGTCTGTAACGGTGCAGATGATGCAAACGGCGTAAATCCCTCATCCTTTGCAAGCGGAAAACGAGCAAATGTACTTCCTGCAACATCGAGCCAGTATAAGACAATCTATTCAGAGCTCGGTTATGACCTTGCTGCAAATACATATACAGCTTATGACCGTAATTCTGCAGGACTTTCATATTCCGTTGAGCTTGACGGCGGTTACAGACTGCTCGTTATTGATGCTTCATATTACGAATACAGAAACGGACACACAACAGTCAGCGGAAGAATCTCATCAAAGCTTCTTGACTGGATACAGACTGAGTGTATTATTGCCGAGCATGCCGGACAGACTCTTATCGGTATGTGCTCATGGAGTCTTGCAGGTGAAGATATAACAGGTTCATCCGATATTATTATCGGTGCAGATGCACTTGCAAATACTCTTGCAGACGGTGGAATGGATTTCATTTTTACTGCAGGTACAGGCAGAAATGACATCTCAACAATCATTTCCGACAAGGGAAATGTGCTCTATGATGTGCAGTCTGCAGGTCTTGTTTCATTCCCCAACACATTCCGTGTAACATCCTTTGAGGGCGAAACAGCTCATTTTGATGTTGTTGATGCTGACGAGGTGACTCCCGTTGTGTCAAGAAAAGGCGTTGAATACGAAAAGCCTTACAGAGAGACATCATCTCTTAAAATTCAGTACAGTAACTTTGACCTTGCAAAATATTTTTCAGACATAGTCAAGAATTATGTCACAAGCATACTCATTCCCGGTGTAGAACAGAATAAAACTCTTGAAACCTTTGTTTCTTCGCAGTATGGCGTATCACTGACCGATTATATCAATGAGCTTATCGGCGGCGGAATGAACATAATGGATATTATTGTCATTTTTGATGCAGGAAACATCATGAATTTGCTTGAGGATGTTTATCAGCAGGCACAGACAAGCCTTCTGCAGGATGAAAATGAGCTTGCAGACCTGTGCTATAAGAGATTTAAAACAATATTTGAGGCACAGATTTCCGATAAGAAATGCGATGCCTTCATAGATACTTACGGTTTTGGCAGTAAGGAACAGGGCGGTACGCTTGCAGACCTTATGCTTTCAATGATAGTTTATTCACAGTGCGGTAATGAGGATTCCTCAGACGACGCATTTATAAATGATGTAATAAAGAATTTTGAAACGGGCGAGCTTGTACCCTTTGTTGCAGATGTTCTCGCAAAGACACTTATCTGTGACCTTCTTTTTACAGATATTCTTTCTCAGGTGGAGATGAAGCCTCAGTATCTCATCTTCCTTGATGATACTCCCGAATCAATCGGCTATTATCTTCAGATAGCATTCAAGGCTTATCTTGCACTCAACGGTGAGGATGACAGCATAACAGGTGCCGTAAATGCTATTCTCAAAATGGGTGTCCTTGATGAATACGGTGAAAGCATTGACGAGCTTATAGAGTACTTTATTGATTATTACTACTCCGAGGGTAAGGAAGTCATTCCCGGACAGCAGATTGCAGAGTTGCTCAGAACATATGTCACAGACGTCAACCCCAAAAAACAGGGTGACTACGATGTGGAATATGACGGCACTGCTTGTGCTGAGTCATATGCAGACAAGGAGAATTACCGTCTTCCCACAATGATTACCGTCACACCCGGTAACAAGACAACATCGGAAGCATATGTCACATGGTATACAAAATCAACGGTAACAGGTACCGACATTGAAATTTATGCGGAAAAGGACGCTCCCTTCTACGGTTCCCATTTCATTGGTGTTGACGGAGTGAATGTTGTCACTGCTACAAACGAAATTGAGCGTACCGTTGTAACACTTGACCTTGGTTTTGTTTCCCTTGGTGAAAAGATTGTTCAGCTCAGACAGCATACAATGAAAATCACGGGACTTGAACCGGGAAGAACATACTTCCTGCGTATAGGTGACAGCTCAATGGGATGGTGGAGTGAAACAATCACCGTCACAACAGCTGCAGACAGTGAAACACTTTCATTCATTCATGTTTCAGACACCATGGGCAATACTGAGGAAGATTTCGATATTTTCAGAAATATCCTTGACTGTGCTGATTATCTTTATCCCGATAAGGACTTCGTTATTCACACAGGTAATTATGTTGACAACAACAGAGACCTTGACCAGTGGCAGATGATGCTTGACGGCGTTTCGGGACAGCTTCTTTCATCATATCTTGTTCCCGTTGCAGGCAGCCACGACAATATTGACACAATAAAGCAGAACTTTGCAATAGGCTCTCTTCTCGGTGAATCCGAAAAAACAGGCGTTTACTATTCCTTTGACTACAACATTGCACATATCGTTGTTCTTGATTCATCATGTATCAATGAAGACGGCACTCTGACTGAGGAACAGCTTGAGTGGTTTAAAAACGATATGAAGAAGACTCTTGCAAAGTGGAAAATCGTTGCAATCCATAATCCTGTCTACACAAACGGTGATTTCTCTCAGGAAGAAATCTATACCGATTATATGAAGCAGATGACAGGTCTTATGGAGACATACAATATCGATATCGTTCTCAGCGGCAGTGACGGTGTTTATTACAGAACAGACGGCATGACAAAGAATGAAGTAACTGACTATCCCAAGGTTTCATTCCCCCATCAGGCTGACGGCGAAACCTATTACAAGACAATTCCCAATCCCGTCGGTGTTGTTTATTCCTCACTGGGCTCCTCGGGAAGCATGAGTCAGGACAGACACCGTGTCAACAATGTCGATTTCCCCGAATCAGGCTACAACACAAACCCGAAATATCCCATGTTCTCTGCGATTGAGATTTACGGTGATACACTTTATCTCACATCATACACTCTTTCAGGCAACAGGGCTAAGAAGATTGACAGCGTTTCAATCAAAAAGGGCAGTGATGCCACGGGTGATGTCAACTATGACGGCAAGGTAACAGCAGCCGATGCAAGACTTGTTCTCAGAGCAACAGCACAGCTTGAGCTTCTGACTGCAGACCAGCTCAGCCTTGCAGACCTCAGCGGTGACGGAAAGCTTTCTGCAGCCGATGCAAGACTTATACTCAGGAAAGCTGCCTCTCTCGACTGATTCCGTATTGACAACGAAAAAATAAAAGCATATAATATAACTACCAATTAACGGAAGGTGAACAAAATGACAAAAACTCTTAAAAAAGTTATTTCTGTTGTTCTCTGCGTAATGCTTCTCGGTGCTGTTATGGCTCCCGCAACATATGCGGCTTATGACCCTGAAGTTTCAGTGAATGAAGAAGTAAGCACATTCAACAAGGTTCTTTACAATGCTCTTGATAAAGTTATCGATACTCTCCTCAAGGGTATCAACAGAATGATTCCCAATCCTCCCTCTTGGGAGAATAAGGCTGACCATGTGACAGAAAATGTTCTTGCAGGTACAGAGGAATTCCTTGACGCTCCTGCAATCGGTTCATACTGGTCAATGGGTTATGCAAATGCATCAATTCTTACAGGCAACGAAATGGACGGCAAGCATTATGTAGGCGGTTCACTTTCACTTGAAGACAAGGTTGTTTCAGAAATCTATGACGACCTTCTTGCAAGAACAGTTGTTATGAGTGACAACTCAGGCAGAGGCAAGGTTGCTTTTGTTTCAGTTGACGCATACGGTATCTCAAGCACAGATGTCAGAGCTATCCGTGCATCACTTGCAGATTTCTGCGAAGCAAACGACATCGTAAGCCTTAACATTTCAGTTCTTCATCAGCACAGTGCAGTTGATACACTCGGTATGAACGGCAGCATCCTCAAGGCTCTCGGCAATGCAGGCAAGGCTGACCCCGTCAACGGTATCAACGATGAATACATGGCAAACATGACAGCAAAAATCAGAGAAACACTTGAAGAGGCTGTTGCAGATATGACAGCAGGTGTTCTTTTCAGAGGCAGTGCTGATTTCTCAGAATTCGTAAACGACAAGCGTGATCCTCAGGTTCTTGATGCTGAGTTTGACCGTTTCCGTTTTGTTCCCCTTGACGGCAGCAAGGAAATCTGGTTCACAACAAGTGCAATCCACTGTGTAGGTAACGGTGCAGGCGGTACAGAAATCACTGGTGACTACCCCTACTACATGGAGCAGTACATCAACGAAACATACAATGCAGACTTCATCATGATCCTTACAGCTCAGCAGGGCACAGGTCAGGATTGGGATGCAGTTGAAGTTCCCGAAGGTGCAACAACTCCCGAAGGTCTCACAATTTACGGTCAGGCTCTTGCAGAGAGATTTGCTTCAATCAACAACGAAACAGTCGTTGCTCCTCTTCTCAACATTGCACACAAGGAAACATTCTACACAATCACAAACCAGATTCTTGTTTTCGCAGGCAAGATGGGTCTTATCACAAACAGCGTTGTTGTTGACGGCAGCAACTATCAGGTTGTTTCAGAAATCGGCTACATGGAGCTCGGCACAGACCTTGCAGTTCTCCTTGTTCCCGGTGAAATCGCAGCTGAGCTTGTTTACGGCGGATGCCTCGGTGCTGATAAGTCATGGACAGGTACAGAATGGACATATGCTCCCATCGCTGACATGGTAGGCGACAGAGAGGTTGTTGTATTCGGTATCACAAACGACCAGATCGGCTACATCATTCCCGATAACGATTACATGGCACTCCTTGAGCCTTCAAACAAGAGCCTCGAGCTTGTTGCAACAGGTAACACAACTGCTTCAACAATGGTTAAGGATTTTGAAGCTCTTATCGGTTCAGTAAAATAATTGAATAGTTTTTACAGTCTGATATCTTCATGGTGTCAGACTTTTTTTGTGGTTGAATATATATGCAAAGTGTGCTATAATAAAAAAAATATCTTATTAAGAGGGTAATTCTATGTCAAAAAATGCAACACTTGTAGTTATGGCAGCAGGTATGGGCAGCCGTTTCGGCGGCCTCAAGCAGATGGAACCCATTTCAGCAGACGGCAGAGTGCTTCTTGACTTCTCTGTTTATGATGCAAAAAAAGCAGGATTCACAAAGATTGTTTTTGTTATAAAGGAAGCTATTGCAGAGGACTTTATCAGTATCGTCGGCAAGAGAATTGAAAAGATGATTGATGTTGAGTATGTCTATCAGGAGCTTTACAAGCTTCCCGAAGGCTTCACCTGTCCTGAAACAAGAGAAAAGCCCTGGGGTACAGCCCATGCAATTCTCTGCTGTAAGGATGCAGTGAATGAGCCCTTCGCAGTTGTAAATGCCGATGACTATTACGGCAGAGGTGCTTTTGAGAAGATTTACAACGAACTTGTAAACAATGACGACGATTACTGTATGGCAGGCTTCCGTCTTAAGAATACACTTACGGAAAACGGCACTGTTGCCCGTGGTGTGTGCGTTGTAAAGGACGATTGCCTTGAAAGTGTAACGGAGAGAACAAAAATCAATAACGATTGTCAGTTTACGGAGGATGACGGCGCAACATGGACACAGCTCGCTCCCGACACACTCGTTTCAATGAATCTCTGGGGCTTCAGACCCGACATCTTTGATTATATCGAAAAGGGCTTCAGGGAGTTCCTTGAGGAAAACATCAACGAACCCAAGAAAGAGTATTATCTTCCCCTTATCGTGACAGAGCTTATCGAAACCGATACAAAAAAGGTTAAGGTTCTTGCCGCAGAAGATAAGTGGTACGGCGTTACATATAAGGAAGACAAACCCGGCGTCGTTGCCGCAATCGAGGATATGATTGCAAAGGGTTATTATAACTGACAGTATAAATATTGACCGACGGATGTGAGATTTCTTTCTCATATCCGTTTTTTCACTGCTTACGGAAGGAGTTACAGCTTTCAGGATAATACTCAATGCAAAAAATAATCATAAAAGCATTTTTTCTATCGAAATTAAATTAATTTTTTTATATATTGATTATAAAAAGAATAATATCATTGACATTCGGGGTTGATTGTGCTACAATTTCATATACAATATTTAATTATGCGTTTTTTTACCATAATGAAAAACTATATTTTTTTTGTAAGAAAATTGTTAGGAGGCAATAAAACATGAAAAAATACATAATTGCATGTATTCTTGTAGTTTTATGTATGTTCACTGTTGTTTTTACTGCTTATGCGGACACAACTTCAGATGAACAGTCTGCATTCTGCAGCCTTGGTGATGTCAACGGAGACAATACCGTTACATCAGTTGATGCCCGACTTGCTCTTCGTGCATCAGCAAAACTGCAGGTTCTTGATGAAGGTCCCTTCAAGCGTGCAGATATCAATGTTGACGGAAAGGTTACAGCATCTGATGCGAGAACAATCCTCAGAATAGCTGCAAGACTTGAAACCCGTCCTACTCATGAAATAGAGGTCCTTCCCGGAAAAGCTGCAACATGTGTTGAAGCCGGTATTACAGAAGGTAAAAAATGTACACGCTGCAACGAAATCGTTGTGGCTCAGGAAGTTATTCCCGCAACAGGCCACACAGAAGAGGTTCTTCCTGCGGTAGCAGCAACATGTACGGCAGACGGTCTTACAGAAGGTAAGAAGTGTTCTGTATGTGGCGATATTCTCGTTGCACAGGAGGTTATTCCTGCAGCAGGCCATAAGGAAATCGAAGTTGCTGAAATTCCTGCAACATGTACAAAGGACGGTTATGCTGCAGGTGTAAAATGTGAAACCTGCGATGCTGATATCAGCGGCCGTGAGGTAATTCCCGCAACAAACCATGAAAATACTGTTGTTACTATCCCCGGCAGAGTAGCTACATGTGAAAACGACGGTATCACGGAAGGTAAGTTCTGTTCATACTGCGGTAAGATTCTGCAGGTTCAGACTGTTCTTCCCGCAACAGGTCATAATTACGTAAAGGTTGACGCAGTACCTGCAACATGTACTCAGTCAGGTATGATGGAATATGAAAAGTGCGAAAACTGTGATAAGATCAAGGGCGGTGTCCTTACAATTATCCAGGCTGCAGGCCACAGAGAAGAAATCGTTCCTGCAGTAGCAGCAACATGTACTCAGACAGGTCTCACAGAAGGTAAGAAGTGTTCAGTATGTAATGAAGTTCTTGCTGCACAGACAACAGTTGCAGCAACAGGCCATACAGAAGCTGTTCTTCCTGCAGTAGCAGCAACATGTGCTCAGACAGGTCTTACAGAAGGTAAGCAGTGTTCAGTATGTAATGAAGTTCTCGTTGCACAGGAAGTTATTCCTGCAACAGGCCATACAGAGGTTGTTATTCCCGCAACAGCAGCAACATGTATTGCAACAGGTCTTACAGAAGGTAAGTACTGTTCAGTATGTGGAGAAACACTTGTTGCACAGGAAGTTGTTCCCGTAGCAGGTCATACAGAAGAGATTATTCCTGCAGTGGAAGCAACATGTATTGCAACAGGTCTTACAGAAGGTAAGAAATGTTCAGTGTGTGATGAAATTCTCCTTGAACAGGAAGTTGTCCCCGTAACAGGCCATACAGAAACAGTTATTGAGGCAGTAGCTCCCACATGTACAGAAACAGGTCTTACAGAAGGTAAGTACTGTTCAGTATGTAATGCTTCAATCACAGCATCAAGAGTTCTTCCTGCAACAGGTCATACAGAAGAAACTCTTGCATATGCAGCTCCCACATGTACAGAAACAGGTCTTGAAGAAGGCACAAAGTGTTCAGTATGTGATGAGATTCTTGTTGCACAGGATGTTATCCCTGCAACAGGTCATACAGAAGTTATTCTCCCTGCAGCAGCAGAAACATGTACAGAAACAGGTCTTACAGAAGGTAAGTACTGTTCAGTATGTGATGAAACACTTGTCGCACAGGAAGTTATTCCCGCAGCAGGTCATACAGAGGTTGTTATCCCTGAAGATCCCGCAACATGTACAGAAACAGGCCTTACAGAAGGTAAGTACTGTTCAGTATGTGAAGAAACACTTGTTGAACAGGAAGTTATTCCTGTAGCAGGCCATACAGAAAAGGTTGTTCCCGCTGTGGAAGAATCATTCACAGTCAAGGGCTCAACAGAAGGTCTTGTATGTGAAAACTGCGATGCTGTTTTCGTAGCAGCTGAAGAAATCCCCGAAAAGCTCGTCGTAATGGTTGACGATGCAAATGCATGGGCATCTGAAAACGGTGCAGATGCACTCCTCGGTGCCGAGACAGACGGTACAGACCTTGCTCTTGAAATCAAGGTCGATGCAATCTGGGGCGACAGCTCAGTTGCAGATACAGCGTTTGACGGTCTCCTTACAAATATCGGTTCTTATCTTGACGAACACTTCGGCGACGAAGCAACAGTCAGAATAGACGGTGAAAATGTATATTCAGAAGGCAAGCTTCACAACACAGCAGTGAAGAACACAATCTTCAATGTCGGTGCAGGCTTCTTCTATAACATTGCAAACCTTGCAGAAGACGGCGTTTACGGCATATATGATATTGAAGTCACAAGCATTGCAAACGGTGCTCAGCTGACAGAAAATATTGAATTCAGAGTTATCTTCACAGGCAACAGACTTGACACAATCAAGGACTTTGCAGGTGTTGTGGCAGAACACATTTCAATGACAGTAGTTGACGGTGACACAGTTATCGATATTGAAGCACCCGAAAAGCTTATCGAGTCACTCAACGAAACATATTTTGATGAAGCATTCAGTGAAGCAACAATTGAAGATGTACTTGCAAACATTGCAGAATATGAAACATCAGAAGTATTCGGCAGTCAGGCAACAGCAATGGATAAGCTTGCAAGCACACTCTGCGGATTTGAAGGCGTATTCAACAAGATACTCGGCAAGGTAGTATCAGCAACAATCGAAACAGTTGACGGCGATGAAATGGAACTCCTTGAACCCGGTGCACAGTTTGAAGTAAAGGGCGATGTAAAAGACTTCGGCACGCTTGTGGAAGCATTTGCAGCAATGCTCAATAAGGACGATGTACTCGGACTTGACATGAGCGCATTTGCAGCAGGCAACGATGTATATTCATTCCCCGTAACAGTAAGTATCGACATGGGCAACCTTGGCGGTATGGACAGAGACATCATCACAGAAACAGTTATCTTCAACATTCACATGCCCGTACATGAGCATGAAATGGCTGAATACGATGTGGCACCCACATATACAAAGCAGGGTCTCACAGGCGGATATTACTGTACAACATGTGATTATGTTGAAACTCCCGGAACAACAGTTCCCTCAAAGCTTGAAAAAATGGTAGCAGATGCAAACGGATGGATGGGTGAAAACACCCTCCTCCGCGGTGAAGCATCAGGCGCAGACCTTACACTTACAATTGATGTTGATGCAATCTGGAACGGTGCATCATTTGAAGACGATGCATTTGACGGCTTCCTTACAGAAATCGGTTCATATATTGATGAGGAACTCGGCACATCGGTAATCACAATAGACGGTGAAAATGTATATTCAGAAGGCAAGCTTCACAACACAGCAGTGAAGAACACAATCTTCAATGTCGGTGCAGGCTTCTTCTATAACATTGCAAACCTTGAAGATGACGGTGTATACGGCACATATGCAATTGTTGCAGACGGCGAAGAAATCACATTCAGAGTTATCTTCACAGGCAACAGACTTGACACAATCAAGGACTTTGCAGGTGTGGTGGCAGAACACATTTCAATGACAGTAGTTGACGGTGACATAGTTATCGATATCGAAGCACCCGAAAAGCTTATCGAGTCACTCAACGAAACATATTCTGAAGACGCATTTATCGAAGCAACAATTGAAGATGTACTTGCAAACATTGCAGAATATGAAACATCAGAAGTATTCGGCAGCCAGGCAACAGCAATGGATAAGCTTGCAAGCACACTCTGCGGATTTGAAGGCGTATTCAACAAGGTACTCGGCAAGGTAGTCTCAGCAACAATCGAAACAGTTGACGGCGATGAAATGGAACTCCTTGAACCCGGTGCACAGTTTGAAGTAAAGGGCGATGTAAAAGACTTCGGCACGCTTGTGGAAGCATTTGCAGCAATGCTCAATAAGGATGATGTACTCGGACTTGACATGAGCGCATTTGCAGCAGGCAACGATGTATATTCATTCCCCGTAACAGTAAGTATCGACATGGGTAACCTTGGCGGTATGGACAGAGACATCATCACAGAAACAGTCATCTTCAACATTCACATGCCCGTTGCTGAGCCTGAAGTTCCCGTAGCAGACAAGCTCAGTGCTGTAGCAGACAAAGCAAATGAATGGTCACAGGCAAATCTCGGCGGCTTAGTTGCTGCTGAGGTTGCAGAAGAAGACCTTGTAATTGATATTGATGTTGATGTAATATGGAATGACAGTGCAATCAATGCAGATGCATTTGACGGTCTCCTTACAAATCTCGGCAAATATCTTGATGAAGAGCTTGATATTTCATCAGTTTCAATTGACGGTGAAAATGTATATTCAGAAGGCAAGCTTCACAACACAGCAGTGAAGAACACAATCTTCAATGTCGGTGCAGGCTTCTTCTATAACATTGCAAACCTTGAAGATGACGGTGTATACGGCACATATACAGTAGTTGCTGACGGTGAAACCTTCGCTCTCACTGTAAGATTCACAGGTAACAGACTCGGAACAATCAAGGATTTTGCAGCAGTTGCAGCAGAGCATATTTCAATGCAGGTTGTAGACGGTGACACTGTTATTGACGTTCAGATGCCTGAAACATACATGAACAATGTATGCGGCGGAATGACTGAGGATGAGGTATACACTCTCTTTGAAGAAGTTACAGTTTCTCAGTTCATTTATGAACTCGAAAGACAGGGCGCAGAAGGTACATTCGGCAGCCAGCAGACAGCAATCAACAAGATTTCTTCCATGCTTTGCGGTTATGAAAGCGTTGTAAATAAGGTTCTTGACAAGGTTGAGTCCATGACTGTTCTTGTTGACGGTATGGAAATTGATGTTCTTGCAGAAAATGCAGTATTTGAACCTAAAAATGGCGATGTCAGAGATTTCTCAACACTTATGTCTGCTATAGGTTCAATGCTCAGTGAAGAATTCGGCGATATGACTCTTGATGCATTCCTCGTTGACGGAGTTCTTGTATTCCCTGTAACTATAACTGTAGATATGGGTAATCTTGATGCAATGGACAATGATCTGATAACAGAAACAATAATTATTTATCTCAATGTCTTTTAATCAGTGCCGATTTTAAACTAACCAATACATTAACTGCCGGCAAAGAAGCCGGCAGTTTTTTAGATAAGAAAAAGGAGAGCAACCATGGATAAACTACGAAAACCACTCTTTCTTTTAGTATTAATAATAATCAGCGTTTTTTCAGTAATCACATCATCAGCACAGACAGAAGATGTGAACAGATGCATAATCGGTGATGTGAATTCAGACGGAGAAATAACTGCTGCCGATGCAAGAACTGCACTTCGTGCTGCCGCCAGACTTGTTGTTCTGTCAGCAGAAGAAGGCCGCAGAGCTGATGTGACTGGTGACGGAGTTATTAATGCATCAGATGCAAGACGGATTCTCAGAATATCAGCACAACTTGATGATTATATAGCGCATGAAATAGTTGTGCTTCCCGCTGTTATTCCCAACTGTACAGACACAGGTCTTACGGAAGGTAAAAAGTGTTCTGTGTGTAACGAAACTCTTGTTGCACAGGAAGAAATCCCTGCAACAGGACATACAGAAGAAATCATTCCTGCTGTTTCAGCTACATGTACAGAAACAGGTCTTACAGAGGGCAAAAAATGCTCAGTATGTAATGAAATCATTGTTGCACAGGAAACAGTTCCTGCAACAGGACATACAGAAGAAGCAATTCCCGCCGTTACTCCCAATTGTACCGAAATAGGTTTAACAGAAGGCAAGAAGTGTTCAGGTTGCGATGAAATTCTTGTTGCTCAGGAAGTTGTTCCTGCAAACGGCCATACAGAAGAAGTCCTTCCTTCAGTTGCTCCCAATTGTACAGAAACAGGTCTTACAGAAGGTAAAAAGTGTTCAGTTTGTGATGAAACTCTTGTTGCACAGGAAGTAGTTCCTGCAAACGGACACACAGAAGAAGTCATTCCGGCAGTTTCAGCTACGTGTACAGATACAGGTCTGACAGAGGGCAAAAAATGCTCTGTGTGTGATGAAATTCTTGTTTCGCAGGAAACAGTTCCTGCAACAGGACATACAGAAGAAATCATTCCTGCTGTTTCAGCTACATGTATTGAAACCGGTTTAACAGAAGGAAAGAAATGCTCAGTCTGTAACGAAACTCTTGTTGCACAGGAAGCAGTTCCTGCAAACGGACATACAGAAGAAGTCATTCCTGCTGTTTCAGCTACATGTACTGAAACCGGTTTAACAGAAGGTAAGAAGTGTTCAGTCTGTGATGAAATTCTTGTTGCACAGGAAACAGTTCCTGCAAACGGACACACAGAAGAAGTTATTCCTGCAGTTGCTCCCAACTGTACAGAAACAGGTCTTACAGAAGGTAAGAAGTGTTCAGTCTGTAACGAAATCATTGTTGCACAGGAAACAGTTCCTGCCACAGGTCATGATCATGTTGCAGTTGTAACAGCGCCCACATGTACAGAACAGGGCTTTACAACATATACATGCTCATGCGGCGACACATACACTGATAATTATGTAGAAGAAACAGGACACACAGAAGAAGTTATTCCTTCTGTTGCTTCGAATTGTACAGAAACAGGTCTGACAGAGGGCAAAAAATGCTCAGTATGTAACGAAATCATTGTTGCACAGGAAGTTGTTCCTGCGAACGGACATACAGAAGAAGTCATTCCTTCAGTTGCTCCCAATTGTACAGAAACAGGTCTTACAGAAGGTAAAAAGTGCTCAGTATGTAACGAAATTCTCGTTGCACAGGAAGAAATCCCTGCAACAGGACATACAGAAGAAGTCATTCCTGCAGTTGCTCCGAATTGTACAGAAACCGGTTTTACAGAAGGCAAGAAGTGTTCAGTCTGTAATGAAATCCTTGTAGCTCAGGAAGTAGTTCCTGCCACAGGTCATGACCATGTTGCAGTTGTAACAGA
>JAFUIY010000122.1 GCA_017473925.1 Clostridia bacterium
ACAATATCTCTTGTTTTGTGTTATACTATTCATGGTGATTGAGTCCTCTCTGTTTGATTTGTTTGTGGTGAACTTATTCTAACAGTTCTCAATCACTTTTTCTATTCTATTTTAGTCTCACATCTATTGTAACTCTACATAATATAAAAAGAAGGTTTTTACAGATTATTGCCGTTTGATTCTTGAATTATTATTATGATATATGTATAATATAAGAAAAGATTGTATCTTAAATATCTTAAAACGAAATGAGGCAGAATGTAATGGCAAAAATTACAGCATTCTTTACAGCGCTTGTTACCTGGCTTACCATGATTTTTTCACCTGCAGCACCTGTTGAGGGTATATTCACTCAGCAGCCCGAAGTGACAGAAAAAGCTGTTTTCGACGAAGGTGAGTTTGTTATGGGAGAATATGATATTGTTGTTGCTCCTTACGGTGATGACAGCAATGCAGGTACACCTGATGCTCCCGTTGCTACACTTGAAAGAGCAAAAGAGCTTGTAAAAACAATCGATACAGACGAAAACATTACTGTATGGTTCAGAGAAGGTACATACTTTATTTCTGATACAGTGAATTTCACAGCAGAAGATAAGGCAGATGTGCTTTACCGTTCATATCCCGATGAAAAGGTTGAATTCTCCGGTGCAAAGGCATATTCAGACTGGACTGAGACCACAATCAACGGTGTGAACGCTTTTGTGACAGATGCTGAAATAAACTCTGACAGTGACTATTTCCGTTCGCTTTTCAAGGGTAATAAACGTCTTTCACGTTCAAACTACCCCAAGGAAGGCACCTTTAAAATTGCTGACCCTCTCACAAGTGAAGCAATAATACCTGAACGTGATGCAAGCTTTTTCACACATTCAGTTGCATTTATGGTGCATACATCAGATGTCCTTGATTTTGCAAACCCAACAGACATTGATGTCAAGATTATGCACTTCTGGTGTGAGGATCTTCTTCCCGTTCTTTCTGTTGATGCCGCAACAGGCAGAGTAGAAACAGAAAAGGCTTCTGCAATGACAGTCAGAGTTGATGACAACTACATTTTTGAAAATGTTAAGGAAGCACTTTCACTCCCCGGTGAATGGTATCTTGACAGAACTGAAGAAAAGCTGTATTACATTCCCGAAGAGGGTGACACTGTAGACAATACCACTCTTTATGCAGGTATGACAGAGCAGCTGATTACTTTCACAAATGCAGAAAATATCGCATTTCAGGGTATTGATTTTATCAACACAGACTGGGATCATATTGACGGTACACATACAGGAATTCCGTTCCCTGCTTCACATCCTCTGTACAAGAACATCAGATACGGTACAGATCATCCTCAGGCTGCTTTCGAGGTTCCTGCCGCAATTCTCGTTTCTGCATCAGAGGGTATTGACTTCACAGACTGTCTTTTTGAAAACATTTCTTACACAGCAGTGAAGTTTGAAAATGCTGCTGAAAACTGTAATATCACAAGCTGTAAGTTCAATGAAATCGGTGCAAATGCAATATTCATTCACGGTGATTTCGTTGTTCCCGCAACAACCAAAAATATCAATGTAAAAGACTGTCACATCAGCTACTACGGCAGAATCTTCAACAATGCTATCGGCATTCTTCTTACTAATGCAATCGACTGTGAGCTTTCAAACAATGAAATTCACGACGGCTGGTACACAGGTGTTTCAGTCGGCTGGAGCTGGGGCTATGCCGATAACCCAACAAATAACATTCAGATAAAGGATAACCTGATTTACAACATCGGCAACGGTTGGCTTTCAGATATGGGCGGTATCTACACACTCGGTGTACAGCCCGACACAGTGATTTCAGGTAATATCATTTACAATGTAGGCTGTGATGAGGGTGCTTACGGCTACGGCGGTTGGGGTATATACCTTGATGAAGGCTCAAGCTATATGACAGTTGAAAACAACCTTGTTTACGATTGTTCCTCACAGACATTCCATCAGCATTACGGCAAGGAAAACATTGTAAGAAACAACATCTTTGCATTCGGCGGTGAAGGTCAGTTTATCATCACAAAGAATGAGGACCACAATTCACTCACACTCACAAACAACATCCTTGTGGGCGATAACACTGTAATGTACAATCATTCTGTAAAGAGAGACTGGTTTGTTGATGACAGTAACCTCTATTGGGATTACAAAAACGGCGGCAATGTCTATTCAGGTGAGTCAATGAAGATTCACGAAAGACACACCCTTGTAATTATGACAACAAGAGGCTACTACAACAATGCAGTTCTTGAAGACCCTCTTTTCAAGGATGCTGCAAACAGAGACTTCACTCTTGCAGACAACAGCCCCGCACTGAAGGCAGGCTTCGTACCCTTTGCATATGATGCAGGTACAATAACACAGTTCTGATAAATTTCTATTATATTGAAGGCACATATCAAATTCTGATATGTGCCTTTGCTGCAGTTAAATATAATAATTTTAATGGAGCTGTTTTTTTGACAAAGCGAACTTGCCACATCAGTAATTCCAGGAAGAAATTGACTGAAAAAGGTCAACTCTGACACTGTGGATTCTGTAATACTTAATGCTGTTAACAGAGGTAACCCTTCACAAAAGATATATGATTTTAGAGAAATGTTACATGTCACAAAAACGATGCCATACCTGCAGGAGAAATGATTAAAACAATAAAAGTTTATTCTGTTGGGGGTAAGAGCAAGAACAAAACACAGAAAAACATAATTCACCATCGTTTTACAGAAGTAATTGAAAATCCTATAAAAGAGGAAAATATAGCCCTTGAAGCAAGACAGGGCGTAGCCGTAAAATATCTCACGGCATAACAAAAAAGAGC
>JAFUIY010000123.1 GCA_017473925.1 Clostridia bacterium
ACAATATCTCTTGTTTTGTGTTATACTATTCATGGTGATTGAGTCCTCTCTGTTTGATTTGTTTGTGGTGAACTTATTCTAACAGTTCTCAATCACTTTTTCTATTCTATTTTAGTCTCACATCTATTGTAACTCTACAGTCAAATCAGAATATTATTTAAACAATGTATTGTTTTTATATAAAAAAAATGATATAATAAAAAAGAATACGCAAATGACAATAATGGGAGGGTAAACAGAAAATGACTGAACCGGCAATGATTGTTTCTCTTGATTTTGAATTGTTTTGGGGAATGCAGGATAAATGTGAGCTCAGTTCGTATAAAGATAATATTATCGGTGCCAGAAAAGCAATTCCTTTAATGTTGGACCTTTTTAAAAAATACGGAATTCATGCAACATGGGCTACAGTAGGCTTTCTTTTCGGAGAAAATGAAAATGAACTGAAACAGTTTTTTCCTGAGAATCTGCCGACTTATGAGAATAATGAAGTTTCTTCATACCGTTGTTTCGGCAATATAGGTACGGATGAAATATCTGCCCCATGTTATTACGGATATTCTCTGCTGAACAAAATAAAATATGTTGAAGGGCAGGAAATAGCCAGTCACACATTTTCTCATTATTATTGTCGCGAAAAAGGACAGACTGTTGAGCAGTTCAGGGAAGATATGCTTGCTGCAAAGAAAATTGCAGAAAAAAAAGGTTATTCCTTAAAATCAGTTGTGTTACCCCGTAATCAGTGTCAGGAAGATTATATTGCAGTTTTATCAGATCTTGGATTTATTGCTTACCGTGATGAAGAAAATGACTGGATACACGAAAAAGTCAGAATCAGTTTCTTAAAAAGAATTCTCAGATTGATTGATGTTTATATACCGTTGACAGGAAAAGGCGGATATATTCCTTTTATTGAGCACGGTATAGTAAACCTTGTCGGGTCCAGAATGTATAAGCCTTTCTTTAAACCGCTTTTTTTTGCTGAAAAATTAAAAGTCAATCGTATAAAGAAGCAGATGCTTCATGCCGCTGAAAACGGAAAAACATTTCACTTGTGGTGGCATCCTCATAATGTAGGCGTTTATACTGAATTCCACCTGAAACAGTTGGAAGAGATTTTTGAATACTATACAGAATTAAATAAAAAATTCAATATGTGCAGTCTGAATATGGAAGAAGCTGCACAGCGAGTAATGAATGGGGTATTGTAATGTATCAGTTTTATTATGCCGATAAAAAACAAGCACTTGTTCAGAAAGAGTGTAAAGATAATATAAAAAATCACTATGAAATAAAAGCAGTGCGTCCGACAATGTGGGAAGAACATTGTCTTGAATGTGCTGCCCCTGTGTGCTTTGATTCCTGTATGTATTATCAAGCAAGATCTGACGGTCGTTGTAAAAGATTTGATAACGGCATGTATGTTTTCTCTGATAAAAAGGCTTGTTGCGGACAAGGTGTACATATCAAATTCAGAAAATGGGCAAATATGATGACGATTATTTATCCCGGTATGCTTTCTGAAAAAAAATACGAAGCTTTTTCTGAAAAAAATGAAAAACTCGGTAAATTGTTAAAGCTTATTGAAAAAAGCAAATTGCCTCAGAGTGTACGTTGGCAAGCGATACGTACTTTAGAATATCTGCGACGTTTTTGTATGAAAAAAATTAATAAGAAAACTGCAGACTGTCCTGCCGATGCTTTTGTCTTTCATGGCTACAGCTATACAGACGATACATATAAACTTATTGTGGAAGTTTATGAAGAGCATACACCCGTTTATAAAACAGCAGTACCGGTTAATCCCGGTGAAAATATATATGTGATAAGCAATATTAACGAAGCATGTTCAAAATTGAATAATCTTGTTAAAATATATCCCGAAAACAATATTGAAGCGGAAATGGATATTTTATGGTGTGATTTTGTTCAGGGAAAGCCTTTGTCGCAGGAAACACCTTCACAGAAGGTCAAATGTGTTGTCTGGGATCTTGACGGTACTCTCTGGAATGAAACTCTGATAGAAACAGAGAATCCTTCTGAGATCAAGCTAAAAGAAGGCTTGGCAGAAGTAATTGAACAGTTGGACAGCAGAGGGATAATACAATCGATTGCAAGTAAAAATGACAGTGAACAGGCAATGGCTGTACTTGAACGATTGGGCATATCCGAGTATTTTCTGTATCCTCAGATTCATTGGAATGCAAAAAGTGAATCGATAAAAGCAATCGCAAAAAGTCTTAATATAGGAATTGATTCTCTGGCTTTTGTTGACGATACGCCTTTTGAAAGAAATCAGGTCAGTTTTGTATGTCCGCAGGTGCGTACATATGGTGCGGAAGATATTTCAGAATTGCTGACATTTGATGAGTTTGATGTTCCTGTTACAGAAGAAAGCCGGAACCGCAGAAAAATGTATAAAGCAGAAGAAAACAGAAACCGTCTTCTGCAGGATGATAAAACCGATCTTGTTTCTTTTATCAGAAAAAGCAATATGCGAATACATATTTTTACACCTGAAACAACAGAAGAGAAGCTTCGCTGTTATGAACTTGTTGTACGGACGAATCAATTAAACATGTCCGGAAAAAAATACAGCAGTACAGAGTTTGAGAATATTTTCAATCAGCAGGGACGGACGAATTTTGCTTTTTCATGTGAAGATGATTTTGGTGATTATGGTATAGTAGGATACGGTCAATATTCAATTGATGATGATGTGGTAGTTTTCAAAGAGTTTGCAATGTCCTGCCGTGTTGCCGGAAAGTTTGTTGAAAGTGCTTTGTTTTATCAGCTGTTAACAAGAGAAGATAAAGCAAAAGGATATTTTACAATTTACAAAACAAAGAAAAACATTTTGTTACGTAACAGTCTTGAAGCAATCGGATTCTTTGTCAGTGAAGAAGATGATGATAAAGTAAAATATGAATTCTCAAAAAATCTTCTTAATTCAGATTTGGTCAACACTATTTGATTATTTTACAGGAGAAAAAAATGATTATTTTTATCAGAGACAATGAGTGTTTTGAACCGCGAGTTAAAAACTATCTCGGATATTTTGATTCACACATCATTGATTATCATGTGATTGCATGGAATCGCAACGGTTCCGCAGAAAAAAACAATAATATAACATTCTATGAGCAAAAAGCTGAATATGGAAAAAGACTTCTGAATATACCAAAAAAAATCGGTTGGATGTTTTTTGTTATGAAAGAAATAATAAAAAACAGAAAAGAATGTAAAGTTATTCACGCATGTGATATTGATGCCATACTGCCTGCTCTTCTCATCGGAAAATTATTAAAAAAGAAGGTTATTTTTGATATATTCGATTGGATAAGCTCATTGACCGGAAAAGGAATAGTTTACAAATTTGTGGAATTTTTGCAGAATTATTGCTATAAGCATTCAGATGCGGTTATCCTTTGTGAAGAAGAGCGAAAAGCACAGGCAAAAGCTGATAATAAAAATGTTTTGATTGTGCCGAATATTCCTGCATTTAAATTTGATTATGATGAAGAAACCTCTGCAATAATAAAGAAAGATCTCGAAAAATATGAATATGTGGTCAGCTATGTAGGAGTATTTGATCATGACAGAGGTTTGGAAAATTTATTGGCTGTAGTATCAGAAAATACAAATATAAAGCTTAATATTGCCGGATTCGGTGTTCTGGATGAGATGATACGCGACTATGCAGAAAAATATTCCAATATCACCTGTTGGGGTAGGGTTGACTACACCGTAGGACAGACAATTCAGAAAAATTCGAGTATTATAGCGGCAATGTATCATTTGACGAGCCCCTTGCACAAGTATGCAGCACCGAATAAATATTATGAAAGCTTAGCCTTGTCTGTACCGATGTTAACAACAGAAAACACTCTTGTAGGTTCAAAGGTCGCAAAGTATGATACCGGATTTCTGTTGGATGAAACAGAAGCTTCTTTGAACGAATTTTTCAGTCAGGCAAATCTTCATCAACAAATAGCAAATAAAAAAGATAATTGTTATAATACCTGGAAAAATGTGTATGAAGATTATTATGAAAGCTATATGAAGAATAAATATATGGTTTTTATTGAAAAATGAGGAATTAAATATGGATAACAAGAAGCTGATAACAGTTTTTACACCAACATATAATCGGGAATCAGATTTACATAAGTGTTATAACAGCTTAAAAAGGCAGACATCTTATAATTTCATATGGTTAATTATTGATGACGGCTCAACAGATAATACCAAGGATCTTGTAAAACTGTGGCAGGATACAGAAAACAGCTTTCAGATACGATATCATTATAAGGAAAACGGCGGTCTTCATACAGGATACAATAAAGGAATAGAGCTTGCAGATACAGAGCTTTTTGTGTGTATAGATTCAGATGACTGGATGCCGGATAATGCAATTGAAAGAATAGAACAAATCTGGTCTCAGATTTATGATAAAGGCTATGCCGGAATTATGGGAATAGACCGATATGAAAACGGTGAATGTGTTGGAGATATGTTCCCGGAAGATGTATCTGAAATGTTTCTTTATGAAAAGCTTACAAAGTATAAAATCAGCGGCGACAAAAAAATGATCCATAGACTTGATTTGTTAAAAAAAGTTGCTCCTATGCCTGTTTTTGAAGGAGAAAAATTTTTTAATCCTTCATATTTAATGTATCAGCTTGATAATTACGGTAAGCTTTTTGTAACGAATGAATGTTTTTGTATTGTTGATTATCAGCCGGATGGAATGTCAAGTAATTTTTATAAACAGCTGCGCAACAGTCCGCTTAGTTTTGCTGAAACAAGAAAATTATATCTCAGCTTTCCGGATATTACACCTATGTTTAAACTAAGACATAGCATTCATTATGTTGCAAATTGCATAACAGCAAAAAAAATATGTCAGGGTTTTTCGGAAAGCGTATTTCCTTTTTACTACTTACTGGCTTTTTTCCCGGGATTGTTGTTATATTTTTTAATTATGATAAAAGGATAAAACATCCGGATTTATTGCATTTCAATATTTACATTTGTTTAAATTTATATTAAAATATATAAGTTAAAGTATATTATCTTATCGTGGGGGATTGTCTTTGGAAATCAGAGAAGCAAAAAACGTGTTTGTGCCGCCTGCCGAACTGGAACGGCAGAGGAAATATCTGGGGCTTATAAACACTGTTCTTGTGTCCCGTTACGGTGATACTCCGAAAGCCTATGTTCACACTTACGGCTGTCAGGGTAATGTTTCGGACAGTGAAAGAATCAAAGGACAGCTCCGTGAAATGGGCTATTCATTCACAGACACTCCCGACGATGCTGATTTAGTGCTTTTCAACACCTGTGCAGTCCGTGAACATGCGGAAGACAGGGTTTTCGGCAATGTGGGAGCACTCAAACCCATAAAAGAACAGAGAAAGAACATGATTATTGTTCTCTGCGGCTGTATGATGCAGCAGAAACACATTTCCGAGCGAATTAAGAAGAGTTTTCCATATGTAAACCTTGTTTTCGGTACCTTTGCAGTTCACAAACTTCCCGAAATGCTTTATACAGTACTTTCAAGAGGTAAAAGAGTCTTTGAAGTTGAGGAATGTGAGGGCAACATAGCAGAGGGACTTCCCACAGAGCGTGACAGAGGCGCAAAAGCATGGCTTCCCATAATGTATGGCTGTAATAACTTCTGTTCTTACTGCATCGTTCCTTATGTAAGGGGCAGAGAGAGAAGCCGTATGCCCGAGGACATCATAAAAGAGGCAAAGGAGCTCATTTCTAACGGTGCAAAGGATATCACGCTTCTCGGTCAGAATGTAAATTCCTACGGCAAGTATCCCGACTGCGGAATGAATTTTGCAGGTCTTCTCCGTGAAATAAATGCACTCGAGGGTAACTTCATAATACGTTTTATGACTTCACATCCCAAAGACTGCACTTATGAGCTTCTTGATGCAATGGCTGAGTGCGGAAAGGTTGCTCATCATCTGCATCTTCCAGTTCAGTCAGGCAGTAACAGGGTGCTCAAAGAAATGAACAGACGTTATACCCGTGAGCAGTATCTTGATTTAATCAGATACGCAAAGGAGAAAATGCCCGACCTTTCAATCACAAGTGACATAATTGTGGGCTTCCCCGGGGAAACTTATGAGGAGCTTCAGGAAACCATAAGTCTTATAAGGGAAGTTGAATACACTTCACTTTTCACATTCATCTACTCAAAGCGTGTGGGCACAAAGGCGGCAGAAATGGACGACCCCGTGACATATTCTGAAAAATCAAAATGGTTCAGGGAGCTTTGCACCGCACAAGAGGAAATCGCAGGAAAACGAACTGCATCAATGGTGGGTAAAACCTACAGAGTGCTTGTTGAGCCCAACGAAAAAGAGGGCTTCCTCACAGGCAGAACAGGCGGAAACATTTCCATTGAGTTTGAGGGAACAGATGACCTTATCGGTCAGTTCGCAGATATCGAAATAACGGAAGCGAAGACATGGATTCTGTACGGTAAAATGCATAATTCATAATGCACAATGCATAATGAATCGCAGATACAAACTTATATATAATTATGCATTATGCATTCTGCATTGTGCATTAAATAAAAGGAGATTTTTAAAATGACAGTAATTGAAGCAGCAAGAGAACTCGGCAAGGCTATTCAGGCAGACGAGAGATACAACAAGCTCATGGCTTGCAAAGAAGCAAACGATAAGGACGATGCACTTAATGCCCTTATCGGCAAGCTTAACCTTATCCAGATGTCATATCAGGTAGAGGCTGAGGGTGAAGCAAATGAAGAAAAGATGAATCAGTATGATAAGGAATTCCGTGAAGTCTATACAGAAGTCATGCTCAACGAAAACATGAAGAACTACGAAAACGCAAGACAGGATGTTGATGACATGATGAACTATGTTATGCAGCTCCTTTCAATGGTAGTCAACGGTGAAGACCCCGAAACATGTGACCCCGCAAAGCTTCAGTCAGACTGCACAGGCTCATGCTCAACATGCGGCGGATGCGGCTGATAAATAAATTCGCAATTTGAAATTCGCAATTCGCAATTAAGGAAGGGGCGTTGCCCCTTAAACCCCATTATAAATTGTACATTGTAAATTGTTAATTGTACATTGAACGGAAGGAAGAACAGAATGGCAGAATTCACACCTATGATGCAGCAATATTTCAAGGTCAAGGAGCAATACCCTGACTCTATTCTGTTCTACCGTCTCGGGGACTTTTATGAGATGTTTTTTGACGATGCAAAGACTGCATCCCGTGAGCTTGAGCTTGTTCTCACGGGCAGGGACTGCGGTCAGGAGGAGAGAGCACCCATGTGCGGTGTTCCCTTCCATGCTGCCGAAAACTACATCGCAAAGCTTGTGGCAAAGGGCTACAAGGTTGCAGTTGCAGAGCAGATGGAGGACCCCTCTCAGGCAAAGGGTATCGTTACAAGGGATGTCATAAGAGTCCACACTCCCGGCATGGTCATTGAGAGCAATATGCTCGACGAGAGCCGTAATAATTACCTGGGCTGTGTATATGCTGAAAAGGACAGATGCGGTGTATGCTTTGCCGATGTTTCCACGGGCAGTATACATGCCGCTGAGTTCACGGGCAAGGGCAGAGAAGAAAAGGTTGTCAATGAAATTGCCCGTTTTCAGCCTACGGAAGTGCTTTACAATACAGCTGTTTCAGAGCTTCAGACAGTAAAGAATTTTCTCACAAAGCAGATGCAGGTTTTCGTCAATCATCTGAGTGATGAAGAGGCTTCTTCCGTAAAATGTGCCCTTATCGTAAAGGAGCATTTCGGCAGAGAGCCCGAAGACCTCAATCTCGGGGACAAGCCTGCTGCTGTCACAGCTCTGGGTGCTATAATCAATTATCTCACCCATGTGCAGAAGCACGACATTGCGAACATAACCGAAGTCAATGTTTTCAACAATGAAAAATTCATGAGCATAGATGCAGCGGCAAGAATCAATCTTGAGCTGTGCGAAACACAGAGAAGAAGAGAAAAGAAGGGCTCACTTCTCTGGGTGCTTGACAAAACAGTCACACCCATGGGTAAAAGACTCATCCGTTCATGGATTGAACAGCCCCTTGCAGATGTTGCTCCCATAATCGCAAGGCAGAATGCCGTCAGTGAGCTTTATGAGGACACTGCTCTCAGGGAAGAGGCAGTTTCACTCCTTGCAGGCGTCAGCGATATTGAAAGAATTCTTACAAGGGTCGTTTACGGCACGGCAAATGCAAAGGAGCTCAGGTCCCTTTCCCAGACACTCGGGAAGGTGCCTCCCGTAAAGGAGCTTCTCAGCGGAAGAAAGTCAAGGCTTCTTTCGGCTGTCCGTGAAAATCTTGACTGCCTTGAGGACATAACAGGGCTTATCGACTCGGCAATCTGCGAAGACCCTCCCTTTACAGTCCGTGAGGGCAACATGATTAAGAGAGGCTTCAACGAAGAGCTTGACTCACTTCATGAAATCGTCTCGGGCGGTAAGGATTTCCTTGCCGATATTGAGCTCAGGGAACAGGAAAAAACGGGCATCAAAAAGCTGAAAATCGGCTACAACCGTGTATTCGGCTACTATATCGAGGTGCTTAATTCCTACAAGGAGCTTGTTCCCGAAACATACATAAGAAAACAGACTCTTTCCAACTGTGAAAGATATATAACACCTGAGCTCAAAGAGCTTGAATCAAAGGTTCTTGGTGCTCAGGAGAGAATCGTCAATCTCGAATATGAAATATTCGTTCAGATAAGAAAAAAAGTTGCAGCTGCTCAGTTCCGTATCAAGAAAACTGCAGAGGCAGTTGCAATGCTTGACACATTCTGCTCCCTTGCAACTGTTGCCGTGGAAAACGGCTACGAAAGACCCGAAATTGACTCATCCGATATTATCGAAATAAAAGACGGCAGACATCCCGTTGTTGAAAAGTTCCTTGACGGTGCACCCTTTGTGCCCAACGATACACTCCTCGACTGTAACAAAAACAGAACGGCAATCATCACAGGCCCCAACATGGCAGGTAAATCCACATATATGCGACAGGTTGCCATAATCGTAATCATGGCACAGACAGGCTCATTCGTACCTGCAAAGAGTGCGAGAATCGGCATTGTTGATGCTGTTTTCACCCGTGTGGGAGCATCCGACGACCTTGCGGCAGGACAGTCCACATTCATGCTGGAAATGAGCGAGGTTGCATCAATCATCAGGAATGCAACATCCAAGAGCCTTATTATCCTCGACGAAATCGGCAGAGGTACTTCCACCTATGACGGCATGAGTATCGCAAGAGCCGTGCTTGAATATATTTCTGACAAGAAAAAACTCGGCGCAAAGACACTTTTTGCAACTCACTATCATGAGCTTACAGAGCTTGAGGAGAAAATGGAGGGTGTCAGAAATTACAACACTTCCGTCAAGAAACGTGGCGAAAATATCACATTCCTGAGAAGAATCGTCAAAGGCGGTGCAGACGGCAGTTACGGTATCGAGGTTGCCCGTCTTGCAGGGGTGCCCTCGGCTGTTGTCACGAGGGCAAGGGAAATCCTCTCTGACCTTGAAGCAAACGGAGTCGTTCCCGTTCAGGCAGTAAAGCAGACCGTTGTAAGTGACGAGCCTCAGATGTCCTTTGAAACAAATCTCAATGATGATGTTATCAATGAACTGAAGATGCTCGATGTCAATACGCTTACACCTATTGAGGCACTGACAAAGCTTTATGAGATAAAGAAGAAAATACAATAATTAATGCATAATGCACAATGCACAATGCATAATATCGGAACACCTGACGGTGTTGGATTTTATATTAATTGTATAATCAACCCCGTAGGGGCGTTCCTCGGTCGTCCGTTCGAGGGATATGTAAATAACGTAGGGCGGGTTGCCCTCAACCCGCCGATTTGTCGAAGACAAATTGGAAATCTTTGATTTCCACTATCAGACAAATCTGAATATTGAGTTTGTTGTAATAGAACGGTGTGCCACCGTTATTGCTCCGTTACACTCCGCAATCGGCGGGATGAGGGCATCCCGCCCTACGAAATATGTTTATATTACGACGGACTGCCCGCCCTACGACAGATACATTTTCCGCAAACGGACACCCGATAGGTGTTTCTGTAGTAAATCAAAGTTATAATTGTGCATTATGCTTTTTGCATTGTGCATTATAAAGGAGGTTTTTCCATGCCCAAAATCAATATTCTTCCCGAATCACTGGCTTGCCTTATTGCGGCAGGTGAGGTTGTGGAAAGACCTGCTTCCGTGGTAAAGGAGCTGATGGAGAATTCCATTGATGCAGGTGCCACGAAAATCACCGTTGAAATCAAAAACGGCGGCGTCAGATACATAAGAATCACCGACAACGGCTGTGGTATTTCAAGGGAGGATGTCCCCAAGGCATTCATAAGCCATGCGACAAGCAAAATAAAGACAGAGGTTGACCTTGACGCCATTTTCACTCTCGGCTTCCGGGGTGAAGCACTGGCTTCCGTTGCCGCAGTTGCACATATAGAAATGCTCACTAAAACCGCCGACGACGAAATCGGCACACGCTACCTTATTTCAGGGGGTAAGGAAGAGGGCATTGAGGATGCAGGCTGTCCCGAGGGCACGACAATAATGATACGTGACCTTTTTTACAACACACCTGCAAGAATGAAATTCCTTAAAAAAGACATGACCGAGGGCAGTCATGTTGCCGATGTGGTGACGAAAATTGCCCTTTCACATCCTGATATATGCATAAGCCTTATCAAGGACAACCGCAGAACGCTTTTCACTCCCGGTGACGGCAGACTTCTTTCTGTTATCAACGAAGTTTACGGGAAAGAGCTGGGCTCCACACTCATTGAATGTGAGGGCAATGCAGGGGGAATCAGCGTAAAGGGCTTCATTTCAAAGCCCGTACATGCAAGACCCAACAGGAATATGCAGCACTGCTTCGTCAACGGAAGATATGTAAAGCTCCCCGTATGTGCTTCGGCACTTGACAATGCTTACAGAAATCAGATTATGACAGGCAAGTACCCTGCATGTGTGCTTTTCCTTGAGCTTAACCCTGCAATGGTGGATGTCAATGTGCATCCCGCAAAGACTCAGGTGCGTTTTGCCAACGAGAAAAGTGTTTACGATGCAATTTACTTCTCGGCTGTGTCATCACTTCAGAAAAAGGACACACCCGTCAGCATTACAATGACACCGAAGAAAACGGCAGATCTCTTTATGCCGAAAACAAAAATTGAACAGGTGGAAATGCCTCCTGTTCCCAAGGTGTCTGTTTCATTTGATACGGGCAGTGACGACGAGGACGAAATCACACTCATAAGGGAAGTGCCTGTCAAGAAAACGGAGCTTCCCGTCGTAAGTGAGCCTGAAAAGAAAATCACGGAAACAATCGTTGCTCCTGTTGAGATAAAGCAGAATGAGGTTGTTTTTCATGAAACAAAGCCATCCTTTTACAGCACTGACAGTGACGACATTGTTCTGAACATGCCTGTAAAGGAAGAAACAGAGCCCGAAAAGGCAATCGCAGAAGCAGAAGAAGAAATAATCATGCCTCCGTCAGAGCCTGAAAAGGAAGCTGAACCCTTCAGGGTCATAGGCGAGGTATTCGGTACATATATACTTGTTCAGAAAAAGAACGAAATGCTGTTTGTTGACAAGCATGCGGCACACGAAAGAATAATCTACAATTCACTCAGAAAACAGAAACGGGCAGTTTTTTCACAGATGCTCATGTCACCCGTAACGGTTGTGCTGTCAGTGAAGGAATACAACGCTGTTATTGATAATCTTGATATATTTGAAAAATCAGGCTACCGTGTTACAGATTTCGGCATGGGTACCGTCCGTGTCACCGAATGTCCCACGGAGCTTTCAGATGAAGATGTTCCGCTGATTATCTCCGAAATTGCGGACAGGCTGTGCAACAATTCTGCAGAGCCTGAGCCTGAGAAGCTCGACTGGCTTTATCATTCGACGGCATGCAGAGCAGCCATAAAAGCAGGTGACAGCACAACGCTTCCCGAAATGGAGCATCTTGTTGACAGAGTACTCAATGACGATGAGGTCCGTTACTGTCCCCACGGCAGACCCGTCATGTTCTCCATGAGTGAATACGAAATCAAAAAGCTTTTCGGGAGAAACGGCTGATGAAAAAGAAAGTTATCGCAGTGGTGGGTCCCACAGCATCGGGAAAAACATCACTTGCAATTGAAATAGCAAAGGCCGTCGGCGGTGAAATCGTCTCCTGCGACTCAATGCAGATTTATAAAGGAATGACAATCGCAACGGCACAGCCCACGGAAGAGGAAAAAGAGGGTATTCCCCATCACCTTATCGCTTTTCTCGACCCTACGGAAACCTACAGCGTGGCACAGTATGTTGAAGATGCGAAAAAGTGCATCGATGATATCATTTCAAGAGGGAAAGTTCCCGTTATTGCAGGCGGAACAGGGCTTTATGTTGATTCTCTTCTCAGCGGAATTGATTTCGGCTTTGTGCCCGATAACAGTGAAATGAGAGAGAAGCTCAGAGCAAGACTCGAAAATGAGGGTGCAGAAAAGCTTCTTGAGGAGCTTCGTGAAATCGACCCCGAAACGGCTGAAATGCTCCATGTGAACAATACGGGCAGAATCATGAGAGCCCTTGAGGTCTATTATCTTACGGGTGAAACAATTTCCGCACAAAAAATAAAATCCCGTGAAAAGGGCTCAGAGTTTGATGTTCTTTATCTTTATATAGACTACGCTGACCGTCAGATACTCTATGACAGAATTGAAAAGAGAGTTGACATAATGGTTGAGACAGGTCTTCTTGAGGAAGCTGAAAAGTTCATTTCCCTTGGTGAGGAGACCACATCAAAGCAGGCTATAGGATATAAGGAATTAAAGCCCTATTTCAACAATGAGTGCACACTTGAGGAGGCATTCGACAATCTCAAAAAGGAAACAAGACATTATGCAAAGCGTCAGATGACATGGTTCAGACGCAACGAAAAGCTTGTTCATATAAGTCCCGACAGGGACAGTGATTACCGTCAGACAGCGATAAACCGCTGTAAAGAATTTCTTGAAGGGTGAAAAAAATGGAAAATAAAAAGAAAGGGAAAAAGGTACAGCACAGAAAGCTCAGTCCTGCAGGTATTTTTGCATTCGCACTGCTGAGCATCTTCATTGTGTTTTTCATAATCGGTCAGATTTACATTGTTGGTGTTGAAAATTCAATCACAACCGAAATTGCACTTGCAGACTCTGCAACAAAATCCGTTACCGTTGACATGTTTGCCGTAAGAGATGAGAAAATCATTTCTTCATCGGCGCCGAATGTTGTTTCGGCAGTCAGTGACGGAAGCCGTGTGGGTGCAAAGGACACCGTTGCATATTCATTTTCCGACAGCACCTCTGCAGGTAATATCATCCGCCTTGCAGAGATTGAGGAGCTTCTTGATTATTACAGTGCTCTCATGAACAAATCGGCAACGGTTGCAGGCAACACTCAGGTTTATGACGATGAAATCATGAACGACCTTTATTCCTTTGCAGGCACTGTTGCTTCGGGCAGATTCATGTATCTTTCAGATGAGCAGAGCAATATAAGGGATGCAATCACCTCCAAGCAGACTGCAACAGGTGTTGAGCTCGATGTCACTGCTTCAATCACATCCCTGAGAAGTGAGTATTCACAGCTCAAGGCATCAACGGGCAGGTATACGGAAATCAAGTCAGGCGGTACGGGTTATTACATCTCAGGCACGGACGGTTATGAGAATGTGCTGAGATATTCCGAGGTTGACGAATGGACAATCGACGATGTCCTTGCAGCAACCCAGGCTGACCCAGAGCCGACAGATTCAGAGGATGTGGGCAGACTTGTCCACGGCTACTACTGGTATCTTGCATGTGTTACGGATACATCTGCTGTCAACAACCTTAAAGAGGGAAGCCGTAAGACAATTGTTTTCCCCGACTCCACCGTTGACGATATTATCGCACAGGTTTATGCTGTAAAATCAGACCCCTCAGGCAAAACACTTGTTATTTTCAGGTGCAATCTTATGAATGAGGAGCTTGCCGCACTCAGATGTGACAAGGCGAAAATAATACTCGAAGACCATGAGGGCTACCGTATAGATAACAGAGCAATCCGTGTCAATGAAGACAACGAAACGGGCGTTTATGTTATTTCCGGCAGTACGATGCATTTCAAAAAAATCAACATCGTATATTCCTCTCAGGATTACTCAATCGTCACAAACCCCTACAGAGATGATGTCACCATGAGAAACAAGTACCTGAATCTCTATGATGAATATATCATTGAGGGCATGGAATTAGAGGATGGGAAGCTGATTAATTAAACAGTAATTTGTCGAACTGTTTAATGCATAATTCATAATGCACAATGCACAATGAAATGCTCTTTCATCGAATATTCATATAAAATAAAAACAAACTTCGTAGGGCGGGTTGCCCTCAACCCGCCGATTGCGTAATGT
>JAFUIY010000124.1 GCA_017473925.1 Clostridia bacterium
AACTTCACCACTCGACGTACCTTTGTACGCCTTCGGGCAAAGCAAAAATCAAGCAATTGCTTGATTTTTGTGAAGTTTATTCATTCTACGCATTTTTCCCTATCCCCTGAAAAAGGAGCTGTATTTTTTTACAGCTCCTTTATTATTTATTCTGTTATTTCATCATTTGTGACAAGTCCTGCAGAGGGAAGTCTTACGACAGCCTTGAATAAATCACCGTCAATATGAAGATGAATTTCACCATTCTGAAGTTCGCAAAGGTCTTTTGCAATTGAAAGTCCTAATCCGTTGCCCTCTCTTGAACGGGATTTATCGCCTCTGACAAATCTCTCGGTAAGCTCCTCAGGACTTATATCCAGAGGTTCACATGAAATATTCTTGATTTCAAAATAGCTGTTTACATTGTCAGTATAAACAGAAATATATACTCTTGTGTCGGGCATCGAATACTTCTTTGCATTACTGAGCAGATTAGAAAGAATTCTGTATGTTTTGGCTCCGTCCGCCATCACAGTAGGGGGTGTTTCAGGCTCGGAAAATCTGATTTCATTTCCGTTTTTCTCCATTTCAGGTGAGAATTCTGCAATTACCTGCATTGCAAGCTCCGACAGATTGAGCTGTGTTTTGTTGATTGTCACATTCCCTGTAGAAACCTTTGATGCTTCAATCAGGTCTTCAATCAGTCTTTTGAGTTTGATTGACTGAGTGTTTATAACCTTGATGTATTTTTCAGCGTTTTCATCCTTTATGTCGCAGGCTGAAAGCAGATCAGAATATGAAATCAGTGATGTCAGGGGTGTTTTCAGGTCATGTGATACATTTGTGATAAGCTCTGTTTTCATCTGTTCGTCATGTACAGCTTTTTCTATTGCTTTTTCGAGGGCATCGTTTGTGTTTGTGAGATTAGAAGCCAGAATTCTGAGTGATTCGGGAACATTGGCTGTGCCGAAATTTACAGATTCGTGTTTTGATGAAGCATCAATAATCATATCAAGCTTTTTAAGGTAATCAAGCATAAAATATACACATACACAGTTATATGCAATACATACAAGAATACCTATAAAAGAAGCAATACCACTATATAAAACGAAAGATAATAATTGTGTGCAGGATAATATAATCAAGTTGCCGAGTACATAACCAACTGCGATAATAATAACAGTTCTTTGCATTTTCTTTGGCTTATAGCCGAATAATGATATGAAGTGTCTTAATGAATGCCATATTTTTCTGCAAAATCTGCCCAGTGCAAAAATTCCTTTTGTAATAAGCATTTTTGCAAAGAATTTCTGACCGGCTTTTTTGATTCTGACTGTTGAAGCGAGCCATTCCACAAAAATAAGGTAACTGATTGTGAATATACCTGCAAGGATTGCAGGGGAGTATATCATCATTAATTTTGTGTATATTACACTGATGCTGTCAAGCATTTCAATTCCGAGCCAGAATCCTAAAACAGTAAGTCCGGTGACAGTGCCGATTGATAATATAAAATGAATATCGGTCGGTAATTTATCAATGAATGCTCTTAATCTGTCTTCGTCGTTGTTTTTATGCCCGCACAGACAGAGAAATACTATCAGCAGAATAAATGATATGATAAGGGATATGAATGCAATTGCAATGTTTGTCTTTGCGTCGGAATCAAGCATTTCGTTGTATGCTGCATAAAGACATGCATACGGATCGGTGCTTTCGGTCATTATTCCTGTATCGAGGTAGATATATACTTTTGTATCACGTGTATCTGCAAGCATATTTTTCAGACCATACTTCATGTGGTCAGCAAGGCCGGTAAAGGATTCGCCTGAACCGTCGGAAAACAGATATATGGGAAAGCTTTGTGCATTCTTTTTGAATTCCTCGACAGTTACATCTCTTTCTTCGTTTGTCTGAATGTTGCCATCCTTGTCAATGACAAGATACTTTAAAGACTTTATTCTGTCAAGTCTTGATACGGAATAATAATACTGCGATTCTGCATCGGAAGAGGCATTTTGTTTCTGCTCTTCATACTGAGCAAGGAAATGCTTTCTTATCTCAGTTTCATCCATATCATAGCCGTTAATGTTGGTAAGACAGATTGTTTCTGTGTAATCAGAATTCACTGAAAAAGATGAATTGTACTGATATTCTGTTTCAGAAAAGGCTGAATCTCTGACAAGTGCAGCATAAGGAAGAAGCCCGAGCCCCTTGTAATTTTCAAGAATTTTTTTTGCAGCTTCAATATTACGGGGGATTCTGTCTCCGTTTTTGTCTGTTATTACTTCTGTTCTTTCTGTGACTGCAGGAGAAGTTGTAAGCTCCTGTCCCGATGTTGCTGTTGCATCTTCGGGTATTACAACGGCATCAGCAGTATATTCATAATTGAAATATGATTCATCATAGTTGTTGACAGCATAGCTGAGCTCGTTGTAGATTATTTTTGCTTTTTCATCAAGATAAAAGCTTACAGCTTCATTGATTATTGCTTCTCTGTTATTATCATAAGCTATTGCAATATCACTCTGATTTCTGTATGTCAGCTCTTCTATGAAATATGCGTCTGTATTCAGCTGTGTTTCAAAGCCGTATGATTGATAAAACGGTCTGATATCACCGCTGAGATACTCTTCAAAACCGTAAACAAGACTTCCTGCAACGGTTTTTATTCCGAGAAAGACAAAACTGAAAAACAGAAGTGCTGACAGGATAAGGCATATACCTTTTGTGAAAAAAGAATACTTAAATTTTGTCGACCTTGTATCCAAGACCCCACACCACCTTCAAATATTTTGGTTCTTTAGGATTGATTTCGATCTTTTCTCTTATATTCCTGATGTGAACGGTAACAGTTTTTTCTGTATGGAATGCAGGTTCATTCCACACGGCTTCATAAATCTGAGAGCTTGAAAGAACCTTTCCCATATTGCTCATCAGATACTCCAGGATGTTGTATTCTCTTGCTGTCAGCTTTACGGGTTCACCGTCAACCGTAACCTCTTTGCTGTCTTTATTGATAGACAGACCTCCTGTAACAAGTGTGTTTTCATTTTTCTGCATGCTTCCGAGAGTGCTGTAACGCCTCAGCTGTGATTTTACACGGGCAACAAGCTCAAGCGGATTGAAGGGCTTTGTGACATAGTCATCTGCTCCGAACCCGAGACCTGTGATTTTGTCAGTGTCCTCACTTTTTGCTGAAAGAAGAATGATAGGGAAGTTGTATTTTTCCCTGATTTTCAGCGTTGTTTTCAGACCGTCAAGACGGGGCATCATTATGTCAAGAACCATACAATGAATTTCATTTTCATTGATTAATCCGAGAGCCTCGATGCCGTCTTTTGCAGTAAGAATATCATATCCTTCATTTTTCAGAAAAATTGCAACCGATTCAAGGATTGCTTCGTCATCGTCACATACAAGCACACGATACATTTTCATCAACTCCGATAAGAAATAAAGACCGTGATTTTATGATATCACGGTCAGTATAATACAAGGTAATAAAATTATAAAGATTTTATAAAGAAATCAGAGGAGCTCGCCTATGCAGAAATCATCATTTGCTTCCGTGATTAAAACATTTCTGATTTCGCCTGAAAGGTCGGCTTCCGATTTTACTTTGACGGGGGTGTAATTCCTTGTGTAACCACAGTTGTAACCGTCTTTCGGCATTTCAAAAAGAACGGAAACTGTTTTATCTTTTGTAAGTGCAAATTTTTCCCTTCTGATGCCTTCACACACTGCAGAAAGCCTGTTAGCTCTTTCGTTTTTAACACTATTTAACAGATGTCCCTGCATTTTAGCAGCCTTTGTGCCTTCGCGGATTGAATATGGAAACACATGGACCTTGTCAAAGCAGATTTCTTTCACAAAGCTGATTGTGTCTTCAAATTCTTCCTCGGACTCACCGGGAAAGCCTGCAATTATATCTGTCGTGATTGAAGTGTCGGAAAAGGCTTCACGGAGCTTTTTTACAAGATGTCTGTATTCCTCAGTATTATAATGTCTGTTCATCCGTTTGAGAACACTGTCACATCCGCTCTGAAGAGAAATATGAAACTGAGGACAGAATTTACTGCATGAAGCAAATGCATCAATCATTTCGTCTGAAATATGGTCAGGTTCAAGGGAGCCGAGCCTGATTCTTTCAATGCCGGGAGTGTGCTGTGCTGCAATAACGGCATCTGTCAGTGAAAGACCTATATCTCTGCCGTATGCGGAAAGATTGATGCCCACAAAAACAACCTCTCTGAAGCCGTTTTCTGCAAGACTGTCAAGCTCTTTTTTTATATCATCAATTGGCTTTGAACGGGATCTGCCTCTTGCATAGGGAATTGCACAATAAGAACAGAAACGGTTGCAGCCGTCCTGAATTTTGATAAAGGCTCTTGTGTGTCCTTCAAAACGGGAGATAATTCCTCCTGTATATTTATCATCATTTTCGTGCATTACAATGTTATTCAGCGTCTTTTTTGCTTCAAACCATTTGTTGAGAGAGGAAATCAGCTGACAGTTATTTTTGTTTCCCAGTATTATATCGGCTTCTTTTACGGAGAGAGCTTCATCGGGAAACGCCTGAGGTACACAGCCCGTCATAACAACGACTGCATCGGGATTCATTTTTTTGAAGTGTCTGACTGCCTGTCGTGTTTTTCTGTTGCTTTCTGCCGTAACGGTGCATGAATTTACTATATAAACATCAGCATGTTCTTTTGAGTCAACAACAAGATAACCGTTTTTTGTAAGCATTTCCGTCATTTCCTGAGACTCATACTGATTCACTTTGCATCCGAGTGTAAAAATTGCTGCTTTCATTAAATCACATCCGAAAATCATTATACAATATTGTAAGGTCTGAAATCAAGCATATAATATAATGAATATTCATAAACTTAAATACACAAAAATTGTATAAAGCAGGAGAGTGTGTTATAATGAAAGTAATGATAAGAATATTTATTCAGATTGTATTGGCAGTTCTGCTTCCTGTTAATGCCTGTTGCTTCAATGTGTCTGTTTCAGAGGTTGCAGGTCCTGATATAGAATATCAGGCAGTTGATGCATCGGCTCCCGTTGATGTGTCGCTGATGACATTTGCAAAATCTGTTATTCTTATGGAAAAGTCAACGGGAAAGGTTTTGTATGCCGAAAATGAGCATGAAAAGGTTTTTCCTGCATCAGTAACAAAAATCATGACAATACTGCTTGTGTGTGAAGCAATAGAAAACGGAAAAATAACCCTCGACGATTCGGTTTCATGCAGTGATAATGCATCTTCCAAAGGCGGCTCCCAGATATGGCTTGAACCCGGTGAGACCATGACTGTGCATGAGCTTCTAAAAGCTACATGTGTATACAGTGCAAATGATGCATGTACGCTTCTCGGAGAATATCTTACAGGAAGTGAAACTGCATTTAACGAAATGCTTAACAGCCGTGCAAAAGAGCTCGGCATGGAAAATACTCATTTTGATAATTGTACAGGTCTTGATGATACAACAGATACACATCTGACAACTGCATATGATATTGCTCTGATGTCAAGGGAGCTTCTGAAATATGATTTTATAAAAGAATATACAACGATATGGATGGATTCACTCAGAAACGGTGAAACTCAGCTTGTTAATACAAATAAGCTTATCCGTTACTATGAGGGGATTACGGGGCTTAAAACCGGAACCACCGACAAGGCAGGCTGTTGTGTCTCAGCTACTGCAGAACGGAACGGGATGGAACTTATTGCTGTTGTAATGGGCAGTGAAAACAGTGATGACAGATTTACTTCAGCAAGGAATCTCCTTGACTGGGGCTTTGCAAATTATGAATTATATCAACCGGAGCTGCCCGGAAATGTTGTTTTGACCGTTCCTGTGAACTTCGGTGATAAAGATAGTGTGGAAATTGTAATACCTGAAATACCGTCAGTCCTGATTAATAAAGGAAAATCTGCTGAAATTACCGTAACAGTCGATGTTGCGGAAAGTCTTGAAGCTCCTGTTGCGGAAGGACAGAAAACAGGTGTTGTTCGGGTGAAGTCAGGTGATAAAATTATTATGGAATACGATATTGTTTCTGCAGAAAATATCAGTAAATTAACCTTCTTGTCTGCATTGCTGAGACTTATTACTTCATTCAGCTAAAAAAATTTAATCTTTATACAAATTTCTATTGAAAAATCTTTTTAATCATAGTATAATATACAAAATATTTGTTTGTTTGAGAGGCGTAAACCAATGGCAATTAAACTTAACTGTAAGTATCTTGACCGTTTCGTCAGCTCAACTGAGCTTGAAGCTGTAAAAGACGAAGTCGGTGTTGCTTACGAAAAGCTGTATTCACAGAAGGCAACAGCACAGGGAAATGATTTCCATGGCTGGCTGACACTTCCTGCTGATTACGACAAGGAAGAATTTGCAAGAATAAAAACAGCAGCTGAAAAAATCAGAAAGAACTCCGATGTTCTCGTTGTTATCGGTATCGGCGGTTCATATCTCGGTGCCAGAGCTGCAATAGAATTCTGCAAGTCAGACAACTATAATGTTGTTGTCGATGATGCACCTCAGATTGTTTTCGTAGGCAATTCACTCAGTCCTGTTGAAATTTCTGAAATTATTGATTTATGTAAGACATGTGACTTCTCAGTCAATGTTATTTCAAAATCAGGCACAACAACAGAGCCTGCAATTGCATTCAGAATTTTCAAGAATCTTCTTATCGAAAAATATGGTAAGGAAGAGGCTGCAAAGAGAATTTATGCCACAACTGATAAATCAAAAGGAACACTCAAGGAGCTTTCAGACAAGGAAGGCTTTGAAACATTCGTTGTTCCCGATGATGTAGGCGGCAGATATTCGGTTCTTACAGCTGTCGGCTTACTTCCCATTGCTGCTGCAGGTATTGATATCGATGCTCTCATGCTCGGTGCTGCTGACGCAATGAAGGAATATGACAATCCTGATATGCTTACAAATGATTGCAGTAAATATGCTGCAATCAGAAATATTCTCCACCGTAAGGGCAAGAACATCGAAATGATGGTCAGCTATGAGCCTGATTACACAATGATGAATGAATGGTTCAAGCAGCTTTTCGGTGAAAGTGAAGGTAAAGATAACAAGGGTATTTTCCCCGCTTCTGCTATCTATTCAACAGACCTTCATTCTCTCGGTCAGTATGTTCAGGAAGGCAGACGCAATTTATTTGAAACTGTTGTTCTTTTCAAAGAGCCTAAATGCGATATCGTAATTGAAGCAGATGAAGACGATAGTGACGGACTCAATTTCCTGGCAGGAAAAACATTATCCTATGTCAATTCAATGGCAATGCAGGGTACAATTCTCGCACATACAGATGGTGATGTTCCCAATGTTGTTATTGAAGTTGAAAAGATGGATGAGTATAATTTAGGTTACCTTATTTATTTCTTGGAGAAGGCTTGTGCTGTTTCGGGTTATATGCTCGGCGTTAACCCCTTCAATCAGCCCGGTGTTGAAAGCTACAAGAAGAACATGTTTGCTCTTCTCGGCAAGCCCGGCTATGAAGCAATGGCTGAAGAGCTTTCAAAAAGACTTAATGGTTAACCGTTATTATAAATGTAAAGGAGACAAACAAAATGATTACATTACTTACCGGTACAAAGGGCAGCGGAAAAACCAAGAAGCTTATCGCTCTCATCGCAGATGCAGCTCAGGCTTCAGCAGGTCACGTTATCTGTGTAGAGCAGAAGGAAGCTCTCAGATATGACGTAAAAACAAGCGTAAGACTTGTTTCCACTGAATACTACGGTGTTGAAGGCTTTGATGCTTTTTACGGACTTCTCACCGGTCTTTGCGCAGGCGACCATGATATAACCGATATCCTTGTTGATGCAACACTCCGCATCGGTTCAAGAGATATGGACGAACTTGCAGCATTCCTTGCAAAGGTTAATGCACTCAGTGAAAAAGCAGAAGTTAAGTTTACATTCACAGTTTCAACAGATACTGAGAATATTCCCGAGAGTGTAAAGGAATTCTGCGAGCTTAAGTAATTCAAGGCGGCGAACGGTCTGCCGTATGTAAATTTTCATAAAATGAGAACGGTAAAATTATATTTTATTTTGCATAAAACATATTGACAAAATCACTTTTTGAATATATAATATTATCCGTTCGTATTTTGGAGGACTTTGCAGATGATTATTGAACTGCGCCGATTTTTTGAAAACGATGACATAAGACAGGATTTTTCATATGAATTTGACGCTCAGGATGAAATTATAGATTCACCTGTTTCCGTTAACGGTTATGTGAAGAATTCAACAGGTATTGTTTCGGTTTCGGCAGAAGCAGTGTTTACTGTTTCCACGCAGTGTGCAAAGTGCGCAAAGGACATCAGAAAAAAGCTGACTGTTCCGGTTAAGCATTTTCTTATTGATCAGCTTAATGATGAAGATAACGATGATTATATTGTCGTTGAAAATCTTTCACTTAATCTTGATGATCTTGTGCTTGAGGATATTTATCTTTCATTCCCCACAAGATTTCTTTGCAAAGCTGATTGTAAGGGACTGTGTGCTTTTTGCGGAAATGACCTGAACGAGAAGGAATGCGGCTGTAAAAAGCCTGTTGATCCTCGTCTGGCAGCACTTCAGCAGCTTTTGAATGATGATGAATGATGTGTAAATTATTAGGAGGTTTTCGATATGGCAGTACCTGCAAGAAGAGTATCAAGTGCTAGAAGAGACAAGAGACGTTCAAACGTATGGAAGATGGAAGGTCCCTCTCTCCAGAAATGTCCTCAGTGTGGCGAATTCAAGAGAACACACAGAGTTTGTGATAACTGCGGTTATTACAATGGCAGACAGGTTATCAGCGTAGAAGACTGATTGACTTTTCTTTCTTGACATTAAAGAAAGGCGGAGAGTGTATTCTTTTCCGCCTTTTTAGTGTTGTAAAATTCAGGTGATTGAATGGCTGTTAAAATCAAAAATGTTAATCCTGATTCACTCTGCGGTAAAAAAGGTATTACTGCGGAGTATGTTTTGTTATCTGTCAACGGTCATGAAATTAATGATGTTCTTGATTACAGATTTTACGGCAATGCAAAACGAATCAATATAACATTCATTACTCCTGACGGTGAAACAGTCACATGTCACTTGAAATCAAGCGGTAATGTAGATGATCTGGGGCTTGAGTTCGATACTTATCTTATGGACAAGCAGCATTCATGCAAAAATAAATGCATTTTCTGTTTCGTTGACCAGATGCCCCACGGAATGCGAAAAAGTCTTTATTTTAAAGACGATGATTCCCGTCTTTCATTTCTTTTCGGTAATTATGTTACCCTTACAAATATGACTGAAGCAGATATTGACAGGCTTATAGAAATGCATATTTCACCTGTCAACATTTCGGTTCATACAATGAATCCTGAGCTTCGTGTTCAGATGATGAAAAATCCCAATGCAGGCAACGTTTTATCATATATTAATAAACTTGCCGATGCGGGAATTGAAATCAATGCTCAGCTTGTTCTGTGTCCCGGTTATAACGACGGTGATGAGCTTATATATTCACTCAGTGAGCTTGCTAAAATCGGGAAATTAATTGTTTCCGTTGCTGCAGTTCCTGTAGGTCTTACAAAGCACAGAGACGGTCTTTGTGAGCTGAAGGGCTATGACAAACAAAGTGCAGAAAAAGTCATTGATATGATTGACGATTTCAATAATTCTCATTATGATGTGTTCGGCAGAAACTTCTGTTATGCTGCTGATGAATTTTATCTTAAAGCCGAAAGACCTATGCCTGATTATGAGTATTACGATGATTTCAGGCAACTTGATAACGGTGTGGGAACATGGTGTCTTACAAAGGCAGAGTTTCTTGACAGTTTAAATGAAATCAGTTATGTGAATGATTCAAAAATTGCAATCATCACAGGTGTTGCTGCATCACCGTTAATGATTGAATTATCAGATGCTGTAAAAAATAAGTTTCCGTCAAAAAGCATTGATGTGTTTACTGTTGTGAATGACTTTTTCGGTCATTCTGTTACTGTTGCAGGACTTGTTACTGCAGGTGACATTATAAATCAGGTAAAGGATTTATCCGCTTATGATAAAGCGCTGATTCCTGATGCGATGCTCCGAAGCAGTGAAGAAAAAGTCTTCCTTGATGACATTTCACTTGATGAATTGTCAGAAAAATTAAATGTGAAAATTATTCCGGTATGTTCCTCAGGTGCGGAACTGCTGAATCTTATGATATAAATTAAAAGGGGAGTGTGAAAAATGAGTAAACCGATTGTTGCTGTAGTAGGCAGACCTAATGTTGGTAAATCTACACTTTTCAATAAACTCTGCGGTAAACGACTTTCTATTGTCGATGATACACCCGGTGTTACAAGAGACCGTATTTTCGGTGATTGCGAATGGCTTAATAAAAGCTTTCTGCTTGTTGATACAGGTGGTATTGAGCCTCATTCTGATGATGTTATTCTTTCTCAGATGAGAAGACAGGCTCAGATTGCAATTGACAGCGCTGATGTTATTATTTTTGTTACAGACCTAAAAACAGGAGTGGTTGCAACTGATGCAGAGGTAGCAACAATGCTTCTCAAAAGCGGAAAACCCATTGTTCTTGCAGTTAATAAATGCGATGCTGTCGGTGCTCCTCCTGTTGAAATATATGAGTTCTATAATCTCGGTCTCGGTGACCCTATTCCTGTTTCTGCTGCTCACGGTCACGGTACAGGCGACCTTCTTGACGAAGTGTTCAAGTATATCGGTGATACTGCTGAAGAGCCCGATGAGGACGACAGGATTAAGGTTGCAATTATCGGCAAGCCCAATGTAGGTAAATCCTCACTTGTCAACGCTATCTGCGGTGAAGATAGAGTTATTGTTTCAAATATTGCAGGTACAACCCGAGATGCTACAGATACTGAGGTTGAGAATGAACACGGCAAATTCCTTCTTATTGATACTGCCGGTCTCAGGAGAAAATCCAAGGTTGATGATACAATTGAAAAATACTCTGTTATGAGAGCCGTTATGGCTGTTCAGAGAGCAGAAGTATGCGTTATTATGATTGACGGTACTGTCGGCTTTACAGAGCAGGATTCAAAGGTTGCAGGTATTGCACACGAAGAGGGTAAAGCCTGTATAATTGTAGTCAATAAATGGGATGCTGTTGAAAAAGACGGTAAAACAATGGATGCTTACCGTAAAAAGCTGATGAATGATTTCTCATTTATGTCATATGCTCCTATTATCTTTATTTCAGCTAAGACAGGCCTCAGAATCAACAGACTTTTTGAGCTTATCAAGTTTGTTGACACACAGAATGCAATGAGAATCAGAACAGGCAGACTCAACGAGGTTCTTGCAGATGCTCAGACACGGGTTCAGCCTCCCACAGATAAGGGCAAGAGACTCAAGATTTACTATATGACTCAGCCCTCCACAAGACCGCCTACATTCGTATGCTTTGTCAATAACAGAGAATTGTTCCATTACAGCTATCAGCGATATATTGACAATCAGATAAGAGAAGTTTTCGGTCTTGAAGGTACCCCCACAAGATATATCATCCGTGAACGCGGAGATGAAAAAAACGGATAAAAATTAAAGCACCGGCTTCGGTGCTTTTTTTGATAAATAGATGTATATAATAAAAAAACGACTTGATCTCTCAAGTCGTTTTTGGCGCACCTGACACTTTCAAATCCGAACCCAATGCCGACTTTTCGAGGTCGGCAAAGGTTATGGTTTCAGTACCGTCTTTGAAGTTGAAGGTAATTACCATTCTGTCCTCAAATAAGAATACTGAGTTTACAAAGTTGTTTATTAAAGTTCTTCTGTGGTCAAGCTTATTAGGATTGAGCTTACGGAACTTGTAGAACCAATATAGAATCTCTTCACGGGTAAGCTTAGGTCTTGACATTTCCTCTTTCATAATCCTGATTGAAAGCTCACTCTTTTCAGCTTCAAGCTCTTCCATTCGCTCTTTGGTTGTCGGTGTTATTATACCTTTTTCCATAGCGGTAATTAGATTATTGATTGCCGTCAGAGTCTGTGCATATTGCTTTTGCAGTATGGGTAGAACAGTACTTTCCTTGTTAAAGGTTTCAAGAGCCTGGTCAGTTAAAAATTCAATAGTTTCATCATTCATAATGAGCCTGCGGATACTGTCAACAACAATATCCTCAATCCAAGCCTTTTTAACTGTTTTCTTATCACAGCCTTTGTGATGCTTTACACTTACACATTTGTAATATCGATGAACATGCTTTGTTCTGCTTGTACCACTTTCACCGACCATAAGACACTGACACTTGCCGCAATAGAGCTTTGTCGTTAAAAGATATTCATCTTCCGCTTTGTGCTTTGCAGGGGCTTTCTTATTCTGCTTCATTTTTTCCTGTACCAATTCAAACAACTCCTTATCAACTATTGCGGGAATTCCTCCCGGTGTAATAACATCCTTAAATTTGTATTCGCCAATATATTTTCGGTTGTGCAGCATACGGGCAACGGAATCAACATCCAACCTTGTTTTTCTGTGCGTACGAATACCTTGGTAATTGAGCAAATTTGCAATGTGCTGCATAGACATACCCTCAGCATAGCTCTTAAAAGCTAAAACTACCGCAGGTGCAGTAACCTCATCAATTTCAAAATTCTGCTCTTTATCTACCTTGTAGCCAATCGGCAAGGTACCACCGTTATATTTACATTTAAGAGCATTTTCCATCATACCTCTTGTCACCTTTTCTGCAAGCTCAACCGAATAATATTCAGCCATACCTTCAAGCAGACTTTCAAGCAAAATACCCTCCGCTCCCTGAGATATGGTTTCGGTTATGGATACAACCTTAACTCCGTTCTTACGAAGCATATTTTTGTAATGAGCAGAGTCATATCTATTACGAGCAAAACGATCAAGCTTCCATACGAGGATAATCTCAAAATGCTTTGAAGCACTGTCTTTTATCATCTGTTGAAATCTCGGTCTGTTGTCTGTTTTAGCAGATAAAGCTCTGTCGATATAGGTATCAACAATTTGAATGCCGTTCTTTTCGGCATAGGCTTTACATTCACGAAGCTGACCGTCAATACTTTCTTCCTTCTGATTATCGGAAGAGTATCGTGCGTAGATAACGCCTATCATATATTTTTACCTCCTTTTATTTACTGTAAATATTGTAATTTATATACTTGTTTTTGTTAAATGTGCGGATGCGACTTTTATATCGCACCCGCTGTTTTTTATACGATTTCTTTTAACTTATCCCAATCTTTATCCCATTCTTCAAACTCTTTTCTGCCTTGCTCACTTTCAAAGAAGGATACGATATCGGGAAGAAAACATCTGACAAGAGATTCAGCGGCATCCTCTGAAATGAGAACACCGCTGAGATTATCGGAATTAACCTCGCTTTCGCTAAAATTTATCTTAACTTCATCCATAGGCTACCTCCTTATCTTTCATCTCTGCTGTTTCGGCTTCGCTGTCGCTGTAAAGCCTTGTTGTAATACTCACAGGCTTTCATAACATAATCCTCAAGCTGTTGTTTGTTGGCGTTCGGACAGAATTTCTGTACTTGCTCAAGTGGGAGTTTGAACATAGCCTTTTGATTCGGTTTTTCTGCCATAAGCATATCTTCTATGCTATCGACAGTAAGTGTGCCTGAATTGAAATCTCTGTGCATATGCCAAGCCTGGGAGTATGATGGAGTACATTCATTTTCCTCAATAACACGAAGCAAATCATACTGAATTTGGTCATCAAGGAACGAAAGCTCAACACCGACTGAGAAAGCAATTTTATCTTCGTCCATCATTTCGAGCAGTTCAGGGATAAGATAAGTCAGACGGATATACCTGTAAACTTTGTCTCTGCTTTCACCTGTGATGTCGCCTATTTCAGTTGCAGAGTCGAACTTTGTCGCAACTTGCGACGAAGTTAAATCTGTTCTTTCGCCCTGTCTCTTGATTGCCTCAAGCTTCAACTTGTAAGCAAAGGCTCGTTCACTTGGCAGAATATGCTCCCTGTGCAGATTACTGTCTACAAGCATAATAGCCGCTTCATCTCTGCTCACGGCATAAATTAAAGCAGGTACTG
>JAFUIY010000125.1 GCA_017473925.1 Clostridia bacterium
ATCAGGTACGGTAATACCGGCTACAGAGAATCACAATTATGTCGGTGTGGAAACAAGAGTCCCCACATGTAAAGACAAGGGTATCAGGACATATACATGTTCAGTATGTGGTGATTCTTATGAAGATGATATTCCTGTAAATGCAAACAACCATGCAGGCGGAACAGAAGTCCGTAATGCTGTCACAGGCAACTGCGGTGAAGCAGGTTACACAGGCGATACATACTGTCTCGGCTGTAATGTAATGCTTACAGAGGGTGAAGAAATCCCTGCAACTGAAAATCACCACTATGAAAGTGAAATTACATCAGAATCAACATGTGCCGTTGCCGGTATAAGAACATATACATGTTCGGTGTGTAATGATTCATATACCGAGGAACTTGAGCTCTCAGATGAACACACATGGGGCGAACCGGAGGTTATCGAAGACGCAACATGTACCACAGACGGCTACAAGGCAATAAAATGTACAGTATGCGGTGAAGTATTAGAAGACGGTATCATTCTTGTGCCATCTTCCGAATATCCCGAATCAGATCACGACTATCAAAACAATATAAATACTACTTATTATTTTTCATATCCCGGTGCAACAAGACTGCATCTGAAATTCTCAGAAGAATGTGCACTTGAAACAGGCTGTGACTATCTTGATGTCTATGACGGTGATGGTTATCGGATAAAAAGATACACAGGTTATTCCCTTGCAGGTGAGGAAATCACCATTGACGGTGACTCATTCAGCCTCACACTCAGAACAGATGCCATTGCTGCATATTACGGCTTCTCATTTACAAAAATTGAAGCTGATATGGGCGGCGCAGAGATAATACCTGCTACAGGACACAATTATTCATCAGAAATCACATCAGAATCAACATGTATCGTTGCCGGTATAAGAACATACACATGTTCGGCATGTAATGATTCATATACTGAGGAGCTTGAGCTTTCGGATGAACACACATGGGGTGAACCTGAAATTGTTCAGGAAGCAACCTGTACGGAAGACGGTTACAAAGCAAAAATATGTTCTGAGTGCGGTGAGCTATATACGGGTTTTGTGGTTGTACCCTCTTCGGAATATCCCGAATCAGATCACAACTATCATAACAATACAGATATTACTTATTATTTCTCATATCCCGGTGCAACAAGCCTGCGTCTGACATTCTCAGAAGAATGTGAATTTGAGTCAGGTGATTATCTTTATTTCTATTATAGTGATTATGATTATCTGATTGGTAGCTACACAGGACATTTCCTTTCAGGTAGGGAATTCCTCCTTTCCTGTGACTCATTCAGCCTCAGACTCAGTACAGACGGCAGTTATACCGCATACGGTTTCTCATTTGCAAAAATTGAGGCTGAAATTGACGGAGTCGCAGAAGTTATCCCTGCAACAGGGCATGATTATTCATCCGTAATCACATCAGAAGCTACTTGCTGTGACGACGGTGTTATAACATATACATGTGCAAACTGCAGTGATACATATACGGAAACTATTGAATCTGACCCCGATGCTCATGATATGAGTGAATGGGAAGTCATAACAGAACCTACATGTAACACCGAAGGCAGAAAAGTCAGAAAGTGTGCGGAATGCGGTTATGTATCTTTGTCGAGAATAACACTTGATGAGTATACATATCCCGAATCAGACCACGATTACTTGAATAATGAGAATAAAGATTATACAATATTTGGTTATGAGGGTGCTGATAAGCTGTATCTGACATTCTCATCATCAACATATTTTGAAGATGGTTGCGATTACCTTTTTATCTATGACGGCAGCGGCGATTATATAGGCAGGTATACAGGAAATTCGCTGGCAGGCAAGACCATAACAATTCCCGGCGACAGTTTTTCATTAAGGCTCGAAACTGACGACAGCTTCACTTGTTACGGTTTCTCATTTGATTCAATCGTAGCTGAGGTTTCCGATGGCAGTGCTGATTATGTAAGTATTCCTGCAACAGGTAACCACGATTATGTTTATTCAACAACAAGGGAGGCTACATGTTCCCGTGAAGGCGAAATCACCTACACATGTTCAGACTGCGGGGATTCTTACACAGAAAGTACAGGAAGAACAGCCCACACTCCGGGTGATTGGCAGATAATTACGGGTGCAACTGCAGATACAGACGGAATGAAGATACGTTGCTGTACAGTCTGCGGTACAGAAACAGACCGTGAGACAATCCCTGCAGGTACAGGTGTTACACGATACCTTGGTGATGCAAGCGGTGACGGTAAGGTAACTGCTGCCGACGCAAGACTTATCCTCAGACATTCCGCAAGGATTGAAATTCTCTCCGATAACATGATTCGTCTTGCTGATGTCAACAGCGACGGCAAAGTCAATGCTTCCGATGCCCGTATTGCACTCAGAACGGCAAGTAAACTCGAAGGTCTTATCATTTACGGCTGATAACAGATTAATTAAAGAAACAGTCCGGCTCATGTCGGGCTGTTTTTATTGTGCTTTATAACGGCAGAAACAGTTTTTGCACACAAAAACATTTAATTTGATGACAAAATGTACAGGCTATAGTACATTTTGTATAATATAATTAAAATATCATGCAGAACACTGCTTGTTTTGCTGAAGTCTCATTGACTTTACACAAAAAAAGGTGTAGTATTGAAACATAATTCAGAAAAAGTGAGGATGAAAATCATGGATTCACGCAGACTTTCAACAAAAATCCTGTCAGTCATTCTTTGTGCGGTTATGATGCTTTCTGCAATGCCTCTTGGTGTTATCAGTGCATTTGTATCATCCGGAACTGTGCCTGAGGGTTATACAGGTATTTATGACATCGAAGATCTTTATCTTATCAGGTATAATCTTGAGGGTAATTATATCCTTATGGCTGACATCGACATGACAGAGGCTACTGCCGAAGGCGGTGAATGGGACAGCGGCTCGGGCTGGGCTCCCATAGGTGAAACATCATCTGCGCCGTTCAAGGGTATATTTGACGGTAACGGACATAAAATCACCGGTATGAGAATCAAGAATTCATCCGTCACATATGTAGGACTTTTCGGCTATATCAACGGCGGTACTGTAAAGAATCTCCGTATGGTGAATGCAGATATTCAGGATTCATCTGTTTATTATGCCGGTACAATTGCAGGTTATGCAAACAGTGCAACATTTGAAAATATCGCAGTGGACAATCTTGCAATGAATTTATCATACGCTTCAGGCGAGTGTTATTTCGGCGGTATTGTAGGTTATACAAACGGTGCAAGCAGTGCTAAAACAACAATCAGCAAAAGCTATGTATCAGGTTCAATAACAGCATCATGTCGTGATGACTATGTGGGCGGTATAGCAGGTTATATTTATCAATATACAGATATAACAGATTGTTATAATGCTGCTACAATCACAGGGACTGGTTATTCATCATATTATGTAGCACGTATTGGTGGTATCAGCGGATATAAGGGTACAATAACAAACTGTGTTAATATCGGTACTATTTCAGGTTCCAATGCTTATATTGGTGCAATAAATAGTTCAGGTGCAACATTATCAGAGTGCTATTACAAACAAGGTACTGCTTCAAGCGGTAAATACAATACGATTGACGGTCTTGCAACAGTAAACTCTCTTACAGAAGAGCAGATGAAGTTTGAATCTGTTTACGGTTGGCTTGATTTTGAAAATACATGGGTACTTGATGTGGCATCAGGTGCTGATTATCCTCAGCTTCAGGGAAACAGACAGTTTGCGGAATCAGGAATAAGACCTCCGGAGGATGAACATAATGATGTTATTCCTGAAGGTTATACTGCAATTTATGATATAGAAGACCTTTATGCTGTCCGTTATAATCTTGAGGGTAACTATATTCTTATGGCAGACATTGATATGACGGAAGATACTGCGGCAGACGGTGACTGGAGTTATGATGATGACGGCTGGAGACCTATAGGTCCTAATGATACACTTGCCTTTAAGGGGGTTTTTGACGGCAATGGCCATGAAATCATCGGTATGCGTATTAAGAATTCATCCGTTACATATGTCGGTCTTTTCGGCTATATCAACGGCGGTACTGTAAAGAATCTCCGTATGGTGGATGCAGATATTGCAGATGTTGATGTTCGTTATGCAGGTACAATTGCAGGTTATGCAAACAGTGCAACCTTAGAAAATATTGCAATAGATAATCTTACAATGAATGTGGAAGATGATAATTCCACAAGTAATTCAAATAATTATGGCGGTATTGTCGGTTATACAAACGGTACAAGCAGTGCCAAAACAATAATCAAAAAAAGCTATGTTGCCGGTTCAATAACGGTAACAGGGTATAATGCAACCTATCTCGGCGGTATAGTCGGACATGTTTCTTCATATACAAATATATCAGATTGTTATAATGCTTCGACAATAACAGCAAGCTCAACATATGTCGATGTGTATACAGGCGGTATCAGCGGATATAACGGTACAATAACGAACTGTGTGAATGTTGGTGCCCTTTCAGGTTCACGTGCTTATATTGGAGCAATAAATAGTTCAGGTGCAACATTATCAGAATGCTATTACAAACAAGGTACTGCTTCAAGCGGTAAATACAATACAACCGATACTGCAGCAACTGCAGTTGCTCTTACTGAAACACAGATGAAGCTGCAGGCGGTTTTCGGTTATCTTGATTTTGAAAATACATGGTTCCTTGACGCAGGTTCAGGTAAAAATTATCCTCAGCTTATTTCATGTCCGGAGACAATAGCAGAAAGACTGACTATTTCTGCTTATCCATCAAAAACAACATATCTTCAGCATGAAGATTTTGATATCTCAGGTCTTAAGATCAGTGTGAAATATCAGGGGGTCGAAACACCGTCTGAAAAACCAGCAACAATGGGCATGCTTTCAGGTTACGATGCAACTGCTGTCGGCACACAGACAATCACGGTCACATATCTCGGCAAAACTGCAACATTTGATGTTATCGTTTCTCCCCGTCCTGTAACAAGTGTTACCCTTGACATGACGGATGTCACTCTTGAAGAGGGAATGACTCAGCAGCTGACAGCAACTGTACTCCCCGACAATGCAACAGACAGAACAATCAGATGGACAAGTGATAATGCTCAGGTCGCTACGGTTGACAGCAACGGCCTTGTGACTGCAACAGGCACAGGTACTGCAACAGTCATAGCAACTGCAACAGGCGGTATCTTTGAAACAGCAACAATTACGGTCGCAGCTGACCATATTTACGGTGATACAGTCACAACAATCACAGCAACATGTGTCGCTGCAGGTGCTGCACATAAGACATGCTCCACATGCGGTCATGTAGAGAATATCGTTCTGCCCATAGACAGCTCAAACCACACAGGTGGTACAGAAGTCCGTGATGATATTACGGGCAATTGCGGTGAAGCAGGCTACACAGGTGATACATACTGCCTTGGCTGCAATACAAAAATTGCTGACGGTGAAGAAATTCCCGCAACGGAAAATCATGATTACGACAGTGAAATCACAACACCATCAACATGTACCGTTCAGGGTGTGATAACATACACATGTACCGTCTGTGAAGATACATATACAGAAGCAGCAGAGCTTGACGCCGATGCTCACACCTGGGGCGAGCCTGAGGTTATTCAGGATGCAACATGTGAAGAGGACGGGTATAAGGCGGCACTGTGTACGGAATGCGGTGCGGAAGCAGAAGGTACAGTGGTGGTTCCTTCATCTGAGTATCCGGAATCCTATCATAACTATAGCAACTATACAAATACAACTTACAATTTCTCGTATCCCGGTGCAACAGAGCTTCATCTTACATTCTCATATTCAACAGCTTTTGAGTACGGATACGATTACCTGTACATATATAATGAAGACGGTTCAAGATACGGATATTATACAGGTTCTCAGCTTTCAGGCAAGACAATCACTCTTGAAGGTGACTCTTTCAGCCTTAAACTCACTGCAGACGGAAGCAACACTGCATATGGTTTCTCATTCACAAAGATTGAGGCCGTCTGCGACGGAGTAACAGAGGTTATTCCTGCTACAGGCCATGATTACACAGACGCAGTCACAACCGGACCGACCTGTGTTGACGAAGGTGTCAGAACATACACATGCTCCGTCTGCGGAGATTCATATACAGAGGATATAGATACAACACCTGATACTCATGATATGAGTGATTGGGAGATTGTGGAAGAAGCAACATGTAATTCAGAAGGTCTTAAGGTAAAGAAATGTGCAGACTGCGGTTATGTATATTCTTCAAGAATAACACTTGATTACGATACATATCCGGAATCATCACATTCTTATCCGAGCAATGCAGATTTTGATTATGATTTTTCTTATGAAGGCGCTACAGCTCTTTATCTGACATTCTCATACTCAACTGAATTTGAATCCGGATATGATTATCTTTACATTTTTGACGGCGAAGGCGAACAGATCGGCAGATATACAGGCAGTGCATTGGAAGGGACTACAATTACAGTTCCCGGCGACAGCTTCTCGTTAAGACTTACATCTGACGGTTCATATAATTATTACGGCTTCTCATTCAGCAAAATTGAAGCTGATGTTGCAGTTGATTCTGAAAATTCGGAAGTAATTCCTGCAACAGGCGAACATGATTATGTCGCTACAACTACAAAAGAAGCAACATGTACACAGGAAGGCGAAATAACCTATATCTGTTCATACTGTGATGATTCCTACACGGAGACAACAGAAACAACAGCACATACAGAAGTTGCAATGCCTGATACAGCAGCTACATGTTCCGTACACGGCACAACAGGAGGAAAACAGTGTTCAGTCTGCGGTGCAGTTACGGAAGAACCTACCGAGACAGAGCTTCTTCCCCATACAGAGGTTGACAAGCCCGATACAGCGCCTACATGTACAGCTGTCGGAACAAACGGCGGTACAATGTGTTCAGTCTGCGGTGTCACAATGCAGGCACCCTCTGAGATTCCTATGATTCCTCATACAGAGGAAGCTATCCCTGACAGAGCAGCAACATGTACTCAGAACGGTTCTCAGGGCGGAAAACAGTGTACAGTCTGCGGCACTGTGACTGTTGAACCCACTGAAACTCCCAAAGCAGACCATACACCCGGTGAATGGCAGGTAATGGTTGAAGCAACAGTTGATACTGACGGTATGAAAATGCGTTGCTGTACAGTCTGCGGAGCTGAAACAGACCGTGAGACAATTCCTGCAGGTACAACATCAGACGGCAAGCCTATCGGTTACCTTGGTGATGCAAACAATGACGGCAAGGTAACAGCAGCCGATGCAAGACTTATCCTCAGACATTCTGCAAAGATTGAGATTCTGCCCGAAACAGTTCATCATCTTGCAGATGTCAACGGCGACGGAAAAATAAATGCATCCGATGCACGTATCGCACTGAGAATGGCAAGTAAGCTTGAAGGTCTGTTCTATTACGGTTCAGGCGACTTCCATATTCATGAATATGAAACAACCATAGATACTGAAGCAACATGTACAACAGACGGTAAAGAAACAAAAACATGTAAAATCTGCGGTGAAACAAAGACTTCAACAATCCCGAAGAAGGGGCATGCGTGGAAGAATGCAACATGTACTGCACCCAAAACCTGTACAAACTGTGGTGCAACAGAAGGCAGTGCAAAGGGTCATAATTATGTTTCATCATCATGTATTGAACCTTCAAAATGTACAAACTGCGGTGCGACATCAGGTGCAGCAGGATATCATTATTCAGACAAGAATTTCAGATGTACCAGGTGCGGTAAAAACCTGTCAGGTTTTACAGATTCCTTCATTCAGGTAGGCGATTGGTTTACTCATGTCGTTGATGTTCAGACGCTGATGATTGATAATTACGGATATCGTGATTATTATGATGTTGTAGCCTATGCTATTGAAGCTAAAGTATACCTGCAGGCAATTCTTGAAGAATGTGATAAATATCCCGAATTTGCAGCTTATGAATCATATGTCAGAAAGGTATATAACAAGCTGAACAATGCTCTTGCTTCAATGACTGATTCAAACGGAAATATCCGTACGACAGAAAGCAATGCATATAAACTGATTCAGGCAATTGATACCGATAACGAGATTCTTGCTATCGAAGAGTGGAACAGAATCTACGATAATACATTCGCTCATCTTTCAAATTAATTAACAGAAACAGTCCGGCTTGTGTCGGGCTGTTTTTTCGTCGATATGCATATTGACTATAATTTTTTTGTGTGTTATCATTACTGACTGATGTATTTGAAAAGGAATGGAAAAAATGAGTTCAGATAAAAAAACACCGTTAAAAGAGAATAAGATGGGGGTTATGTCAACGGGAAAGCTTCTTTTCTCAATGGCAGTTCCCATGATGCTCTCAATGCTTGTTCAGGCTTTTTATAATATAGTTGACAGCGTATTTGTTGCGCAGATAAACGAAAACGCCATGAATGCAGTTTCGCTGGCATTCCCTCTGCAGAGCCTTATGATAGCTTTCGGCGGAGGTACGGCAGTGGGTATCAATGCACTTCTGTCCCGTTCATTGGGCGAAAAGAATCAGGAAGCAGCAGACAGGGCGGCAAATACAGGTATATTCCTTTCACTCTGCTGTTCCGTAATTTTTGCATTAATAGGTATTTTCCTCTCAAGGCCTTTCTTCAGCCTGCAGACGGAGGTTGAAGAAATCGTCAGCTGGGGTACAGACTATGCCTCTGTGTGTCTGGGATGCTCCTTCGGTATATTTTCACAGTTCTGCTTTGAAAGACTTCTGCAGTCAACAGGCAGAACGATTCACGCAACCGTAACACAGCTTATCGGCGCTGTTATCAATATCATTCTTGACCCTATACTCATTTTCGGTCTTTTAGGCTTCCCTGCAATGGGCGTAAAGGGTGCCGCAATTGCTACCGTTATAGGTCAGATTGTTGCTGCAGTTGTTGCTGTTATAATAAACATCAAATTCAATCCCGACATCAACATATCCCTTAAAAAGATATGGTGGCATACACCAACCGTAAAGGAGATTTACAGAGTCGGTTTTCCGTCAATCATCATGCAGTCAATCGGTTCTGTGATGACATTCAGCATCAACAGCATTCTTATTTCATTCACAGAGACCGCAACGGCTGTATTCGGCGCATATTTCAAGCTTCAGAGCTTCATATTCATGCCCGTATTCGGTCTCAACAACGGAATGGTTCCGATTATCTCCTACAATTTCGGTGCAAAAAAGCCCGACAGAGTAAAGAGCACAATAAAAATAACAATCATTTCGGCTGTCACCATAATGACTGCAGGCTTTGTTGTTTTTGAAACAATACCTCATGTGCTGCTGTCCTTCTTCAATGCATCGGAAAACATGCTTGCAATCGGCATCCCTGCGATGAGAATAATTGCAGTACATTTCTGTCTTGCAGGCTTCTGTATAATCGCAGGCTCTGTCTGTCAGGCAATCGGAAACCCGTTCTATAGCCTGATTGTTTCTGTCTGCCGTCAGCTTCTTGTTCTTATTCCCGTTGCATGGCTGCTGTCAAAAACAGGAAAGCTTGAGCTTGTCTGGTGGGCATTCCCCATTGCAGAAGTATGCTCGCTTATTCTCAGCTCAATCTTCCTTGCAAAAACAATGAAGAATGCAAACAGAAAAATGAAACAGTAATTTGTCGAGCTGTTTCAATGAACAATTTACAATTTACAATGTACAATGATTTGCAATAACCGCCTGTATCGCTACAACTGCACGATTGTAAATTGTACATTGTACATTGTTAATTGGCTCGATAAATTCTGATAAGTGCAGAACTTTCCTGTTCTGCACTTTTTTAATTTTTTTGTTTAGAAACTGTTTTTCGGGAAAACAATAATAGTGTTAAACATAAAAATTCATCGGGAGGCAATCAGATGAAAAAACTGACATTATTGTTTTTATCCTTATTACTCGTAATCACTGTTACAGCATGTGACAGTCAGGATGCACCGCAGAATTCTGACTCTGAACCGGGTAAAAACGGCGAAATTGCTGTGTTTTATTATACCTATTCGGACACATATATATCATCTGTCCGTGCAGCACTTGATAAAGAATTTCAGGATTCGGGCATAAAATATCAGAACTATGACTCCAACGGTAACCAGACAACACAGACTGAGCAGGTGCAGACGGCAATTGCAAAGGGTGCAAGGCTCCTTGCAGTGAATATCGTTGACACAGGCTCCGACGATGCTGCAATCAACATTGTAAATCTCGCAAAGGAAAAGAATATCCCCGTCATCTTTTTCAACCGTTCTGTCAATGAGTCTGTCATAAAGAGCTATGACAAATGCATTATGGTCGGCACAGACTATGAAATGGCAGGCCACATGCAGGGTGAAATGATAGGCGAATACCTTATAAAGCATTACGACATGGTTGACCTTAACGGTGACGGCAGAATAAGTTATGTCCTTTTCAAGGGACAGGAGGGTAACCTTGAGGCAATTGCAAGAACTCAGTTCAGCGTTGAGGATGCGAATAAAATTCTTAAGGAAAACGGTAAGCCTGAGCTTCTGTTTTACGATGAAGCAAATGCAAATAAATACCTTGTTGACCAGGACGGTACGTGGTCTTCTGCAGCTGCAACGGATTATATGGGCACAATTCTTGCCCGTTACAGCGAAAATGCAGACAATATGGTGGAGCTTGTAATTGCAAATAATGACGAAATGGCTTTGGGAGCTATTGCATCTCTTCAGGCAGCAGGGTACAACACGGGAATGACAAAGAATATCCCCGTTTTCGGTGTTGACGCAACAGATGCGGCTAAGGCAAAGATTGCAGACGGCTCAATGACGGGCACAATCAAGCAGGATGCAGAGGGCATGGCTGAGGCAATGGTTGATGTGGCAGAGAATTACCTTGAGGGACAGAATCCCTTTGACGGCATCGACGGAGAAAACATCGTCGGTGACTGGAGAATAAATATACCTTACGAGCAGTATTATAAACAGTAATTTATCGCTGAGCGATAAATTACTGAGTGATATATTTTCCTGCGGAAAATGTTATATATCCGTCTGTGACGGATGTGATATATTTGCTTCGCAAATGTGATATAATTTGCCTTCGGCAAATTGTTTCGGAA
>JAFUIY010000126.1 GCA_017473925.1 Clostridia bacterium
AGGTAGATACGCTTTAGCTGATACAGTTGAAGCTAAAGAAGCTTCTATCGTAGTAGATGGAAAAGAAATTCAAATCTTCGCTCAAAGAAATCCAGCTGACCTTCCATGGGCAGAAATCGGTGTTGACGTAGTTCTTGAATGTACAGGTTTCTACTGCTCAAAGGACAAGTCACAGGCTCACATCGATGCAGGTGCTAAGAAGGTTGTTATTTCAGCTCCCGCAGGCAATGACCTCAAGACAATCGTTTTCAGTGTTAACGAAGATACACTTACAGCAGATGACACAATCATCTCAGCTGCTTCATGTACAACAAACTGCCTTGCTCCCATGGCAAAGGCTCTCAATGATTACGCTGCAATCCAGAGCGGTATCATGTCAACAATCCACGCTTACACAGGTGACCAGATGATCCTTGACGGTCCTCACAGAAAGGGTGACCTCAGAAGAGCAAGAGCAGGTGCTGCTAACATCGTTCCCAACTCAACAGGTGCTGCTAAGGCTATCGGTCTTGTTATCCCCGAGCTCAACGGCAAGCTCATCGGTTCAGCTCAGAGAGTTCCCGTTGCTACAGGTTCAACAACAATTCTTACAGCTGTTGTCAAGGGCACAGATGTTACTAAGGAAGGCATCAATGCTGCTATGAAGGCTGCTGCTTCAGAAAGCTACGGCTACAACGAAGATCAGATCGTTTCTTCAGACGTTATCGGTATGAGATACGGCTCACTCTTCGATGCAACACAGACAATGGTTGCAAAGATTGCTGATGATCTTTACGAAGTTCAGGTTGTTGCATGGTATGACAACGAAAACAGCTACACAAGCCAGATGGTTCGTACAATCAAGTACTTTGCTGAACTCGCTTAATTTCAAAGCATAAATAAATTTCTCCCGTAGGAAACTACGGGAGTTTTTTTATTTATCTGAAATATCTTTAAGGACTTCGCCTGCAATAATCAATCCTGCAACAGCAGGAACAACAGCATTGCTTGCGGGGGCTGTTTTTCCGCTTTCTGTGATAATTTCCGATTTCGGCTTCATTGCCTCTTCCTCAGAATACACAACTTTAAGTTTTTTGATTCCGTTGTCACGGCAGAGCTTTCTCATTACACGGGCAAGAGGACAGACAGATGTTTTGCTGATATCCGTCACTCTGAACGCTGTCGGGTCAAGCTTATTCCCTGCCCCCATTGATGAAATAACGGGTATATTGAGATTGTAAGCTTTCTTTATGATTGCAAGCTTGCCGCTGACAGTGTCAATAGCATCAATTACATAATCAAAAGAAAAATCAATTTCATCAATTGTTTCGGGAAGAATAAACATGTTGTATTTATTCACTTTGCAATCGGGATTGATTGACTTGATTCTTTCTTCAAAGGCATCAACCTTGAGCATACCCACATTATGAATCGTTGAAACAATCTGACGGTTGAGATTGCTGATGGAAACAGTGTCATTATCAATTATATCAATAGTTCCGATACCGCTTCTGACAAGGGCTTCAACAGCATGACCGCCTACTCCCCCTATGCCGAAAACAGCAACACGGGAGTTATGGAATTTATTAACAGCATCCTCACCGTAAAGCAAGGATGTTCTTGAAAACTGTTCGTTCATAGACAATACCTCATAAAATGATAAGACAATGATACTATAAAAACAAAAAAAATGCAACAGCCAATGACCGTTGCATTATATTTTTAATTATTCGCCCTTCATTTCAAGGAGCTTCTGTGTGCCATTGAAAGCATCAACAGAAAGCTTGACTGAATCAAAGATTGCAGACTTGATATCATCTTCAGTAACACCGAGTTCAACACACCATTTCTTGTCAATGAATGTTTCTCTGCACATGATTTCTGCAAGACCTACGGGATCAATACCGCCTTCAACACCCTTGTCCTTATACTGCTTTCTCATGTAAAGACCGAAAAGCTGGAATGACCACTTGGGAATATTGATAATGCCTCTCTTGGGGTCATCCATAGCTGCGTGAACGATACGAAGGAAATCGTTCCATGTAAGATTGTAGTAACCAACGGGAATAGCATTGCCGCCAACATTCTTTTCAGCAGCACCAACGATAACCTCAGCAACCTGACGAACAGTTACCATTGTTGTACCTCCCTTGGGGTACATTGTGCAGGGCTTCATGGGAGCGAGCTGCTCGATAAGGATAACCCAGACGGGCTTTCTGCCGGGCTGTGTGCCGAAAATGTAAGGAAGCTCAAGAACAGCAACATCCATTGTGCCGTCCTGTGCAAAGCTTAATGCAACTTCTTCCTGTTCGATACGGCTTCTGATATAGGGATGATGCTTTGTAAGCTCAAGCTCAGGCCATTCCTTTGCAAAATATGCAAAGTAAGAACCGAGAACAACTGAATGCTTAACGCCTGCCTTCTTAGCAAGTGTAAGGAGCTTTCTGACGGGCTCGATATTATACTTTTTGTATGCTTCGTAAACAGGTGCGGGGAATTCAACTCTTTCGTCAACACCTGCAGCAAATACAAAAGTATCGCAGCCTGCCATCATCTCAAGAATTTCATCGTCTGTTTTCTCAAGATAGTTTGCGAAAACAATTTCCATTTCTTCGGGAATGGGAGCGCCTACGGGAAGAGGAGGAAGTGCAAGAGTCTTTACACTGTGACCTCTGTCAATGAACATCTGTGCCGCAGCTGCACCGAGAAGACCGGTACCGCCAATCATAAATACTTTCATACAACACACTTCTTTCTTATTTTTTATACACTAAAAATTATAATATAAAAGGTTCCTTTTATCAACAGATAAAAGGAACCGTTAACATTTTATTTACATTTTCCGACAGTTAAAGTAAAAACTTACAGCCAGTTTGCCCAGTCCTGAAGGAGCTTGCCGATTGTACGGAAGATACTTGCAATATAGTCAAGGAATCTGAGAAGGAAGCTCTTTTCTTCTTTTACATTTTCCTTGTCATTGTTGCCTGTTTCAATTGTCTTTTCAACAATTTCAAATGTGAAGGATGCTTCAACAGCAGGATGGTCTGAAAGTGATTCGCCGTCAGCACCGTTGATATAGAAATATGAGAAGTTGCCTACTGTAAGGTCAATACCGTTACCGTTAGCATAACAGATTCTTTCAACTGAGTCGTAGTGGCCGCTTGCCTGGCTGTATGAAAGGTCTGTTGCTGCTGCGTATTCATAATATGCTGTATAATCAGCAGGATTTTCTTCAATAGAAGCAATTGTCTTTACTGCCCATGCATCGTTGAGTCTTGCAGGCTCAAGAAGATTCTGAACAAGGTAAGCTTCACCCTCAGCATTTTCATTACATATACTTACATTAAAGTCACCTGTAAGGATAACAGCATGCTCGTATATACCTGCTTCTTCATCAAACTTACTTCTGAGCTTGATGAATTCAGCAAGCTGAGTCATCTGAGCTTCTCTTGCTGCAAGAGATTCTGCTCCGCCGTAAGCGTCAGCATGAATGTTGTAAATATCAACATAATAGCCTTCGATAACCTCAACAGTTGTAAGGAGGATACCCTTGTATGTGAGCTCATCGCTGCCCTCTGTTACAGCACCGGCTGAAACTTCCCATGCCTGTCTTGCTTCGTTGTACTGAGCAAAGCTTGAGAAGATATTGAGACCGTCACCGAGAGGCACACCGCCTGAATGAACAGTCTGATGTCTTTCAATAACAACATCATCCTCGTCAACGACATTGTCATACTTCTTTATCTGCTCTCTGAGATAAAGGTCATAGTTGAAGTCTTCCTGAACAGCAACAATATCGTAATTCATTGCATTGATTTTCTTGCCGATTTCGATTGTGTCAAGGTAAGCATCCTTACCGTCTTCTGTTTCAGATGAGGGAATGGGAAGACCTGCAACGTTATAGGAAAGCACGTTGAAGTTGCCCTTTGAACCGATGGGAGTTGTTTCTTCTTCTGCTGCAGATGCAATGACAACACATGATGCAGTCATAAGCACAGCAAGAATAACGCTGAGAACTTTTCTGAGTTTACGCATTATAAATCACCCTTATAATTAAAATTGGAAATATATAATTATTATAACATTGAGTTACGGATTTGTCAATATTATTCAGCAAGTCCGTATGTTGCGATGTTGTACTCCTGCTCTGAGAGAGTCTTTGCAACATGGAATTCATTATTGGCATCATGGATGAAATAATAATAATCCGTTTCGGGAGCATTGAGAATTGCATCAATTGAATCAAGACCGGGGTTACAGATAGCACCTACGGGCAATCCTGAACAGATATATGTGTCATAAAGCGGGTCAAGTGCATCAATCTGCTCCTGTGAAAGACCGCTCTTGTTTGACGAAATGTATGAGCTTGTTGAGTCACAGTCGAGCCTCATACCTGCATCAAGACGATTATGAAGTATTGAACCGACAACAGGCATATCTGCTCCGACAGCTTCTTTTTCAACAACAGAAGCAAGCTTAACAACCTGGTCAACGGAAAGTCTGAGCTTCTGTGCCTTTTCAGCATAATCATCGTTCCACTTATTGCTGAAGTTTGTAAGGAACTTTTTGATAACGCTTGCAGGGTCTTCGCCGATATAGAACTCATATGTGTCGGGGAAAAGATAGCCTTCAAGTCTCATGTATCTGCTTTCAACATTTGTCATTGTTGCAAGGAAATCAAAGTCTGAAGAGAAATCAACGGTATTCATTGTTTCAACAAAGGCTGCTCTTGTGCAGACATTGTTTTCTTCAAGAAGCTCAATTATCTGGTCAACATTATAGCCCTCGGGGAATGTGAGCTTGACAGTTTTTGCAGTCTTTGAAGTATTGTTCTTGATTTCATTTAGCATATTTTCAAGACCCATTGAACGGTTGAGGTCATAAGTTCTTGCGATATAACCGTCATCAGAATAACCGATGAAATCAGCAGCAATTTTACAGAACCAGGGATTCTTGATAAGTCCTGCATCGCCAAGAGCATCAATAACCTGATCTGTATTCATGTTGTCTGCTATCACAACGGATGCAGAGGTGTTTCTTTTTTCTGGGATGTGTATGGCGAGCACATCATTTACGCAGGAAATAACAACTGTTGCAATACTGAGAGAAATAGCAATAACAACAACCATGATTCCTCCGACTCTGCCAAGATTCCGGAGAAACATCTTTTTCTTCGCTTCTTTTCTTTTTTCTGCTCTTATCATTTCGGGAGTCATCTCAGAAGGTGACGGTTTTCTGGGAGGTCTTTTCTGAGCATTGTTTTTCTGATTCTTATTATCAGCTGCCTTACCCTGAGCTTTCACAGTCTTTCCGCCGTTTTCAGGTTTCTGCTGACTGTTTCTGCTGACAGGTCTCTGTCCCTGAACGGGTGAAGAAGGTCTGTAGGGTCTTGCCTGTTCAGGAGCCTTACTGACAGGTGCCGATACTTCTTTTGCCGGGTCGCTGCGACGGTCAGCATCGGGTCTGCGACGCACGTATGTATTCACCTCGTCAGGCTTACGATAAACGTTGCGTGAATCGTTTCTGTTAACATTATTATCAGAATTATTCATAAATATCTTCCTTTCAATAACAGGTCTGAACCGTGTTTTTAATTTCCTGAGCCTTATCCTCTGAAACAAGATAAGCTATTATATCAAATGCAAATTCCGATGCAGAGCCTGCACCCTTTGCAGTAATGAAATTACCGTCGGTAACGGAATAAGCAGACTCAACGTGGGCACCGTAAAGGTCTTTTTCAAAACCGGGGAAACAAACTGCCTTTCTGCCTTCAAGAAGATTTCTGTGACCCAGAACAGAGGGTGCGGCACAGATTGCAGCAAGCATTTTTCCGTTATCGGCACAGTATGTTATAAATTCCTGAACAACTGAGCTGTTTTCAAGATTAATCGTTCCGGGCATTCCGCCGGGAAGAACAATACCCTCAAGAGAGGCATCAGCTGTTATACTGTCCTGCTGAGTATCACACACAACAGTTATACCATGGGCACCTTTTATCTGAAGACCTCCAACTCCGACAGTGACAACCTCAACACCTGCACGTCTTAAATAGTCAACGGGTGTCAGTGCCTCAACCTCTTCAAAGCCGTCAGCCAAGAAAACATAAACCATAATATTACTCCTTTCACATACAGGGTACACCGAGATAAGCATCACGGATTTCCCTATCATCTGAAACCCTGAGCATCATTCCCGAATTGACGGTAACAGAGTCAAATCCCTCAAGAATGATACATTCAGGTGTTTTAAGCTTTATTGTTTTACAATCAATGTCTGAAAGCACAGACAGTACGTGATTATAATTACCGTCAGCAGAGATTGCCTCATCAATAAAAACGGTTTCCTCTTCCCTGTGACCTGTGATAAATACCTTGTCTTCGTCATCAAAGGAAGCACATATCTCAAAGCCGTAGTCTGAAGAGAGCTTTCTCGCATAATCAAGATAACCTGAACTGAATTCAACAAAGGCTTCCGATGGAATTGAGTGCCTTATATCAGAATAAGAAACTGAGCAGTTGAAGTACCTTGCACCCTTGTATTTATCAAGTGCAGAAGAATTTATTGTGTAAATTCTGTCCGAAAAGCTTCGTGTAAAACCGAGCTTCTCATAATAATCATAAAGCTTTTCATCTGCAGGACAGAGAACAATTGCAGCGTAACCTTTATCAGCAAGAACTTCTGCCGCATATTTTATCATTTCGCTCATTATGCCCTGTTTTCTGTAACCGGGCAGTGTAGCAGCAGCATAAAGATATCTGACCTTTTCTGTTTTATTTCCGTTTATAAGCTGTGAATCAACAAGATAGAATGCAGAAACGATTTTACCTGCAATTTTCTTTGCGTATATCTCACCTGCCGAAACAGCCTTATCAAGGAAAAACCTTACAGTCTCTGCTTCATCTCCGAAAACAGTCTGCCACAGAGAAACAAGCTCGTCGTAATCATCAGGAGTGACGCTGTATTTACGCATAGGGTCGTATTTCAGCGTTGCGGAATACTTATCAAGAAGAAATTCGGGATAATATGACAGCTTGGCTTTTCTCAGACCTTCAGCACCGGTGTCCTCTTCCCTGTTGACATAGTCATAGCTCATAAGCATAAGCTTTGTGAAGCCGTTGTTTATAACGGGAAAGGCATCCCTGTATTCGGGAATAGTTTTTTCATAGTGTGTACAGAAGGTATTGTTCTTTATCTTCTCACCCATTGTAAAGGCAACGGGAATACCGTCTGCAAAAAGTACGGCACCGTCAAAATCAAGCTCTTTATAGTATCTGACTGCCTTTTCAATTGCAAGGTTTTCTTTTTCAAGAGCCTCTGTATCTTCGGTTTTGACATCTATCCACTTTTTCTGTATATCAAGACACAGATGAATATTGTCCTGCGTAATGGGGTCTATACGCACATCCTCATGATTTCTGAAGAATGCATTCACATGTCCCTTCTTGCCGTGGAATTTCTTACCTGGCAGATTTGCCATTTTTTCAACGGAATAGACATATTCGCTTGAATCACGGTCATAGACAAAATCAAATTTATCGGGAAACAGTTCTTCAAGCGTCTTTTTGTTGTTTTCAAGAAGAAGGACAAATCTGAATTCATGTCCGTCATTGTGACAATCCTCAATCATTGCTTCGACAGCAGACTTTATATCACCCTTTCCCGAGGGATATACATAATATCTGCCGTAGACAGAATTGCCTCTCATGAGTATCATGTCATCAAAATCTGCAATCTCGATACTGTAGGAGTCACCCCATGCAAAGAGAGTGCCGAAGCTGTAGCTGCTGCCGTCGGTATCACCCTTACTGACAGCAGCAATTATCTTTTCTCTGTCGCTTAATTTTAATTTTCTGAAATTCAGCATAAAAATATCCTTTTCAAACGGAAAGCTTATTTTTTGTATTTACCCCAGCCGTATCTTTCGGCAAACTGTCTTACAACATCGGGTATGTAGCTGAAAAATGCGATAAATGTAAGGACAACGGAGATAATTACAAGTGTCATCATGACCTTATCAGGCATTACAAAAACATCACGGAATGCACCGACCTCGGGTCCTATAGCCATAATGAGAGCCATGAATGTATAGAAAGCAGTTGTGGCAAGCTTGCCGTAAATTTCAGCTGCACAGGGCTTCATTCCGAGGCATATCATAAACAGACCGAAGCCGAGCATGATTATATCTTTAAGGATAAACAGCAGGAAAACCCATGAAAATGCCTTGAGAGATTCATTATCAGCCTGATTGAATCTCAGGAAAAGGATAATCGCAATTGCAAAGACAGTGAGCTTGTCCGCAATGGGGTCAAGTATTTTGCCGAGATTGCTTATCTGATTGAATTTTCTTGCAATTTTACCGTCCACAAGGTCCGAAATACCCGAAGCCGCAAGGATAATGAATGCAGCGACGGTGTAATCCATGTAAAAGAGCACTGCAAAGACAGGTATAAGCAGAATCCTGACAAATGAAATAAAGTTCGGAATGGTTTTCCAGTTTTCAAGATAATAAGCTAATTTTTCTTTCATATTGTATACCTTCTTTTTATTATATACCTATTATACCTGCAACCAATGCGCAGATATCTGAACTTGCAGCATAGGATGCGATTGTTTCTGAAGCAAAAGAGAGAATACTGAGCACGGCAGCAATAATAAACACATAGACAACACCCTTAAGCACACCTGCAACACCGCCGAGAACAGAATTAAGCTTTCCGACTATTTTTATCTTTGATATGATTTTTGAAATAAGTCTGCCGACGATTCTGAGAACGATAACGGCAATAAATGCAATAACTGCAAAAAGAATTATGTTTATAACAGCAGTCACAACGGGAGCGACGACACTTGCTTCAAGCTCTTCGATAGTTGTAATGCCTGAAATCATATCAGAAACATTAAACATTCCTGACTCCTTACAGTATGTAAGCACACCGTCGGGAAGAAAACCGAAAACGGAATCAACTGCATCGGTTATTGCATTTTCGACACCGTTGTATTTTTCTGTAAGAAAAGCAACGACTGTTTTCTTTGCGAAGGTGTCATAAAAAAATGGGGAAAGAAGGGGGGCGGTCACCTTTGCGATTATAAAAGACGCAATACCCGAGAAAAGGTCAAAAACCGTGAGAATAAAGCCTCTTCTTGTTCCGATAAAGGTAATAAGAACTATCAGAAGAACAAGAATTATGTCAAAAATATTCACAATAGAATCCCCCTGTATCAGTCTGTTATGTCTTCTTCAATGACTTCATCTGCATGGTCAGCACTGCCGTAAGCAGGTATTTTTCTGACTGAATCCGATGAAAGAACATACAGATAATTGCCGTTTATAACTATATCATCATAATGATTGATGTTATCCGTCAGACCGACAAGTCTGCCGTTTTTCGAGTAGGTTTCGGTTTTATCTGAGAAAAGCACGGCAACGCTCTTGTCATTGACCGAAATCGCTCTGATTTTACCCTGAATCTGTGTTGTGAATCTGCACTTCCCTGTTTTTCCGAAAAGTGAGAGATTATATGTGTCATCGTGGCTGTAATCCTTTGTCACAACGGCAATAAATTTATTGCTCATGTCCGTGAAGACAATGTCTGCAGAGCCGTATTCATAAACAATTGACTGGTCTCTGCCGCTGATAAGATATACCCTCTTATCGGTAATAACCTGAATTTTTCTGTCTGAAAGGAATTTTGTTCCGATGACTGTTTCGTCTGTATATTCAAACTCTGCATAAGCAGAATCATATTCAAAATCAAGAACATAGACCTTTGAAAAGAGAACGGCATTCTTAGCATCAATGACGCTTGCACATGCCTTACCGCCCGATTTGTTAAGGACAACATCGGAAATATATCCGTCGGGACAATCCCACTGATAAATAACCTTTCCCTTTTCATTCATGCCGTAAAGGACAGTTTCGGACTTTTCGTTACGGCATACAACTGCATAATTCTTCCTTGAGCTGATTGCAGCATCAATAATTTTGCCCTCAACAGCCTGCTGTGAAAACATCGACTCATTCTGATGCAGTGAATATGAATTATTACCTATATCATAAATGATAGCTCTTGAGCCTGCAGAAGCAAGACCGGGATTGCTGTATGTAATCTGTTGTGATGCGGAGACAGAGCCGGAGGAATTGATATAAGCAATTCCGTTATCTGTCAGGATTGCATAGGCATCGTCATAAGGGAAGAAGCTGTATACATTATCCGAGCCCGTTGTGACTGAGAATTTCTCTGCAACGCCGCCGTAGACGGCAGAAACAATCTTACCCTGTGTTGTATAAAGGAGACCGCCCGTCGTAAAATCAGAAATTATAAACACAACTGCAAGTATAACTGCAACGACAATTCCCAATGAAACAAATGACATTTTCTGAGGATTGTCTTCACGCATATCAGTTATTCTTCTGAAAATGTATGAAAGCTTCAGCTTACCCGTTTCAACGGCTGAATTACCGTTATCGGACTCCACTTCACTCACGCCGTCATCTTCCCTGCCGACGATATGAAGCTCAGGCTTATTATTTTCATCACTCATGTTTTCACCGCCTTAATAATTAACCTTATTGAGGTACAAGCCCTCGGGTGAAACGGTTTTACCCGCTTTTGTCCTGTCAAGAGAAAGGATGATATTCTTAATTTCATCTTCCTTGATCTTGCCTTCGTTTATGTAGATAAGAGTGCCGACCATTATACGGACCATATTGTAAAGGAAGCCGTCACCTGACACCCTGAAAATTACCATATCGCCCTCACGGGTGACCGATGCATCAAAAACTGTCCTTACGGTGTCCTGAACAGAGCTGCCCGAAGCACAGAATGCACTGAAATCATATGTGCCGATGAAAGCTTTTGCAGCATTATCCAATTTTGCTTCATCAAGCTTATACTTATATTGAAAAACAGTGTCAAGCAGAAAGGGATTCCTCAGCTCACTGTTCCATATCTTGTAGATGTATTCCTTTGACTTTGTGTCAAATCTTGCATGAAAGTCAAAGGGCACCTCTTCGCACCCGAGAACAACAATATCAAGGGGCAGCTTTGCATTCAGAGCTCTGACGACTGTTTCACAGGGCATCGGGTTTTCCGTTCTGAAATTACAGCAGAACTCATTTGCATGAACACCTGCATCAGTTCTTGAACAGCCGTTGACAGAGATTCTTTCACAGAAAATCTGTTCAATTGCACTTTCAAGCTGACCCTGTACGGTGTCTGCATTTTCCTGAATCTGCCATCCGTGATATGCAGTTCCGTTATATTTAAGCCAGAGTCTTAAATTTCGCATTAAATAACAGCTCCGAAAAAGTGATTGAGAAGAATGATGCCTGCAAGCATGACTGCAATAATTACAAATGCAACAGCATCACGCCATGATAATTTCATCTGCTTCATTCTTGTTCTTTTGTTGTTTCCGTTGTAGCATCTGCATTCCATTGCGAATGCCAGCTCATAAGCTCTTCTGAACGAGTTGACAAACAAGGGAATGAATATGGGAATAAGTGCCTTTGCACGCTGAACAAGATTACCGGAATCAAGGTCAGCACCCCTTGCCTTCTGAGCATTCATAATCTTATCAATTTCTTCGATAAGGGTGGGAATGAATCTCAGAGCAATTGTCATCATCATTGCAAGCGTGTCAACGGGAACTTTTATTTTGTTAAGAGGTGACAGAAGTCTTGAAATACCGTCTGTCAGCGTTGTAGGTGAGGTTGTGTATGTCAGAAGTGAGCTGACAAGGATAAGGCAGATGATTCTGATTGCCATGAATATAGCTGTGAATATACCGCCCGTGGTAATCTGAATTTTCCACCAGTCGAGAAGAACCGTGCCCTCATCGTTATAAAAAATCTGAAGAATTGATGTAAGGACAATGATGAAATAAATCATCTTCATTCCTTTGAAAACAACCCTGAATGATATCTTTGATATCGCAACTGAAACTATTGCAAAAAGCACAACAAGTGCAAGGGATAAAAAGTTTTTGCAAAGGAAAATTTCAACAAGTGCAAGAAATACAACGATAAGCTTTGCCCTTGCATCAAGCTTATGGATAAATGAATCACCGGGGAAATACTGACCGATTGTAATATCTTTAATCATTATCAGTTACCCCCTTTATGAAGATATCTGAGAATTTCCTCTGCAGCATCGTCAACAGTATAAACATTGCCGCTGAGATTGAAACCGAAGCTTCTGAGCTCGGAAAAAATCTTTGTTATCTGAGGGATATTAAGCCCCATTTCACGGAGCTCCTTTTCATGAGAGAAAACCTCTTCAACGGAATCATTGAATGCAACCCTGCCCTTATTGAGAACAATAATTCTGTCAGCAACGGAAGCAACATCCTCCATTGAATGGGAAACAATGATAACGGTGCTTCCCGTTTTCTCACGGTAATTCTTTATAAGGTCGAGAATGACCTTTCTGCCTCTCGGGTCAAGGCCTGCAGCAGGCTCATCCATAATAAGGACCTCAGGCTCCATTGCCATAACACCTGCAATGGCTACACGCCTTTTTTCACCGCCTGAAAGGTCAAAGGGAGATTTGTCAAGCATGCTCTCCTTAAGCCCTACGAATTCAGCTGCCTTTCTGACTCTTCTGTCAATCTCAGCCTTGTCAAGCCCCATATTTGCAGGTCCGAAGGCAATATCCTTATAAACGGTTGATTCAAAAAGCTGATATTCGGGATACTGGAAGCAGAGTCCCACCCTGAAACGGGCTTTATGTGCCGATTCACGGCTTTCGTTGATATCCTTACCCTCAAGGAGCACCTGCCCCTCAGAGGCTTTCAGAAGTGCATTGAAATGCTGAATAAGTGTTGATTTACCGGAGCCTGTGTGCCCGATAATTGCAACCATTTCACCTTTTTCAACAGAAAAGCTTATGTTGTCAAGGGCGTCAATCTCAAATGGTGTGCCGACACCGTATTTATATGAAAGATTCTTGATTTCGAGAATACTCACTGTGAAGCACCTCCCGAAACTGAGAATTTGAAGCCTTCGATGAATTCTTCGGGTGTGAGAATACCGTCAGGGAGATTCACACCGTTTTTCTTAAGCTTTAACGCAAGCTTTGCACTGTCAGGAAGCTCAAGCCCTGCATTTTCGATTATATCCTCATGGGCAAAAACTTCCCTCGGTGTGCCGTCAAGAACGACATTACCCGAATTCATGACAATAACTCTGTCAGCCTTTACGGCTTCATCCATGTAATGAGTGATAAGTACAACTGTCTTGCCCATTTCCTTGTTAAGACGGAGCATTGAATTCATTACTTCCTCTCTGCCCTTTGGGTCAAGCATTGCTGTGGGCTCATCAAGGACAATACAATCAGTCTGCATTGCCATAACACCTGCAATGGCAACTCTCTGCTTCTGACCGCCCGAGAGTTTATGGGGTTCATGAAGTCTGTATTCATACATACCGACTGATTTCAGGGCATCGTCAACACGCTGTCTGATTTCTTTGGGCTCAATGCCGAGGTTCTCGGGGCCGAATGCAACATCCTCTTCAACGATTGTTGCAACAATCTGATTGTCGGGATTCTGGAATACAACACCGACCTTCTGACGGATTTCGTATTCAAGGCTTTCATCTGCAGTGTCCATACCCTCAACAAACACCTTACCGTCTTCGGGAAGGATGATTGCATTTGAGAGCTTTGCAATTGTTGACTTGCCTGAGCCGTTGTGACCGAGAATGGCGACAAATTCACCTTTTTTGATATCAATATTTATATTTTTAATCGCAAGAGGTAAAGGAGTTTCGTTGTCCGATTCATAACGGTACGAAACATCGCAAAACCTTATGAGAGATTCTTTATTCATTTTAAAATTCCCTTAAAAATTTTATTTCTGCCAGATTGCAGTTGAACCGCAAGGAAGACAAAGTCCCGAAGAAGTAACGGGAAGTCCGAGCTCATCTGCTGAAACTGTTCCTCCGAATACAGGCTTTATGACAGAACCGAGTATGTACTGCATAACAGCAGGTGAAAGGCCTGTTGTGTAGGAATTGATAAGGAACAACAGTGAGTCATCCGTAAGAAGCTCACGGCAAAGCTCACAAAGGTGATAGACTTCATCCTCAAGCTTCCACACTTCACCGCCGGGGCCTCTGCCGTATGAGGGAGGGTCCATAATGATTATATCGTAGTGGTTGCCACGTCTTATTTCTCTTTCAACAAACTTGATACAGTCGTCAACAAGCCATCTGACAGGCATCTTTTCAACTTCTGTTGACATAGCGTTCTCTTTTGCCCAGAGAACCATACCCTTTGATGCATCAACATGGGTTACTGCTGCTCCTGCCTTGAGTGCGGAGATAGTAGCACCGCCCGTGTAAGCAAAAAGGTTGAGAACCTTAACTTCCCTGTCCTGCTTCTTTATTGTGTCTGCAACAAAGTCCCAGTTGACAGCCTGCTCAGGGAAAAGCCCCGTATGCTTGAAGCCCATTGTCTTTATATTGAATGTAAGTTCATTGTAATCAATTGTCCAACGATCGGGAATGTTTTTGTAAACCTCCCATTTTCCGCCGCCCGAATTGGAGCGGAAATACCTTGCATCAGCTTTCTTCCATAAGGGATGCTTTTTAGGTGTGTTCCATATAACCTGAGGGTCGGGTCTTATCAGAGTGACATTACCCCATCTTTCGAGCCTTTCACCCGATGAGCAATCAATAAGCTCGTAATCAATCCATTTATCTGAAATTCTCATTTATATAAGCCTTTCCTCGACTATCTCTGCAATCATACATGCAAGATGTTCAATCTGTTCTTTATCTCTGCCCTCAAGCATTACACGGACAAGAGGCTCTGTGCCTGATGCACGGACAAGTACTCTGCCGTTTGTGCCGAGCTCCTTTTCTGCCGCTTCTATGGCAAGCTTTATGTCTTTATCTTCTCCGAGCCTGTGCTTACCGAATGCTGAAACCCTGACATTCTTGAGCACCTGAGGGAATATTTCAATTTCTGATGCAAGCTCATCAAGTGACTTGCCTGTATCTCTGATTATATTGAGAATCTGCACTGCTGAGAGCTGACCGTCACCTGTTGTTGCATGGTCAAGGAAAATGAGATGTCCTGACTGCTCACCGCCGATGTGATAGCCCTTTTCAAGCATTCTTTCAAGAACGTATCTGTCACCGACCTTAGTCTTCTCACAATTGATACCGTTCTTTTCACAGAATTCAAAAAGTCCCATATTACTCATTACGGTTGCAACGAGAGTGTTGCCGTTGAGCTTATTCTTTTCTTTAAAATATTTTGCGGCAATTGCCATAAGCATATCACCGTCAACAAGCTTGCCGTTTTTGTCAACTGCAAGAAGTCTGTCAGCGTCACCGTCAAAGGCAAAGCCTAATTCATAGCCGTGAGCCTTTACATATTCGCCAAGAGCATCAATGTGGGTTGAACCGCAGTTTTCATTGATGTTTGTGCCGTCGGGATTTGCATTTATAACAACACACTCAGCACCGAGCTGTTTAAACAGTGTATTTGCAGTAACACTTGCAGAGCCGTTTGCACAGTCAAGGGCAATTCTCATACCGTAGAAAAGTCTGTCGGCTGTTTCTGCAATGTGGTTGATGTAATCTCTTACGGCATTCTGTGCAAGTGTGACCTTACCTACATCACCGCCGATTACAACGGGAGGCATTCTCACTTCATCAAGAATTATTGCTTCAATCTCCTCTTCCATTGCATCGGGAAGCTTGTAGCCCGTACGCTGGAAAATCTTGATACCGTTGTATTCACAAGGGTTATGTGAAGCAGAAATCATGACGCCTGCATCATAGCCGTATTCTCTTACAAGGAATGCAACTGCAGGAGTGGGAACAACACCGAGCATAAGCACATCAGCACCGACGGAGCAAAGTCCCGAAGCGAGAGCGTATGCGAGCATATCGGCTGATTTTCTTGTATCGGTACCGATAAGCACTCTTGGTTTTGAAGATGTGTTTTCAGCAAGCACCATTGCTGTTGCTCTGCCGATTTTCATTGCGAGTTCACTTGTGATTTCAGTATTTGCAATTCCTCTTGCGCCGTCTGTACCGAACAGTCTGCCCATAAAAATTCTCCTTTAAATCAGTAAATTGTCTGCTGACCGGGTTTCTCAATACCCAAATGAGTATATGCCGCATTGGTAACAATTCTTCCTCTGGGGGTTCTTCCGAGAAAGCCTATCTGCATAAGATAAGGCTCGTAGACGTCTTCTATTGTGATTGCCTCTTCACCTATTGCGGCAGCCATTGTTTCAAGTCCCACGGGGCCGCCGTTATAGTTTGTTATCATTGTTGTGAGAAGAAGTCTGTCTATATTGTCAAGACCGAGCTCATCTATTTCCATTTTTGAAAGAGCAAGTCTTGCATCCTGCTCTGTTATAGTGCCGCTTCCGACAACCTGAGCAAAGTCTCTTGCACGCTTGAGAAGTCTGTTTGCGATTCGGGGAGTACCTCTTGAACGGGATGCAATCTCGAGCGCACCGTCGTCATCAATGCCTATTCCGAGGATACCTGCACTTCTCTTGACTATTTCAGCAAGCTCCTGGGGTGTATAGAGCTCAAGCCTTAACACAACACCGAATCTGTCTCTGAGAGGTGCTGTGAGCTGACCTGCTCTTGTTGTGGCACCTACGAGAGTAAAGGGCTTTATATCAAGCCTTATACTTCTTGCAGAAGGACCCTTGCCGATAATGATATCAACCTCATTATCCTCCATTGCAGGATAAAGAACTTCCTCAACGCTTCTTGAAAGACGGTGAATTTCGTCGATGAACAGCACATCGCCCTCATTGAGATTTGTAAGAAGTGCGACAAGGTCACCGGGCTTTTCAATTGCAGGTCCTGATGTAATTCTTATCTGTACATTCATCTGATTTGCGATGATACCTGCAAGTGTTGTCTTACCGAGACCCGGAGGGCCGTAAAGCAGGACATGGTCGAGTGTTTCACCTCTGCCCAGAGCTGCATCCATATATATTTTCAGGTTTTCCTTGACCTTTTCCTGACCGATGTAATCATCGAGAGTCTTAGGTCTTAAGGAAATCTCTGTATCATTATCATTCTGTGTAAATTCGGGTGACATCATACGGTATTCATTTTCTTCCATTTTATTCACCCTTCCTTAAAGATTCTTTGAAAGCACAGTGAGTGCCTTCCTGATAAGCTCTTCAACAGATAAGTTTCTGTCAAACTGTGAAACTGCTTTTGCCGCTTCGTATTTTGAATAGCCGAGGAACTGAAGAGCCGAAACAGCCTCTGCAGTATTATCCGATGCACTGACTGCCGAAACAGCATCAAATGCTTCTTCCGTATCATTTGCAACAGCTGTGAGCTTGCCCTTGAGCTCAAGCACGATTCTCTGTGCAATCTTGGGACCGACACCCTGAGCCTTTGTGACTGACTTAGCATCACCCGTTGCAATTGCCGCTGCAAGTCTGTCGGGAGTCATTTCCGAAAGAACGGCAAGTGCAGCCTTGGGGCCGACACCCGAAATGCCGATAAGAAGCTTAAAGCAGTCAAGCTCATTTGTGTCACTGAAGCCGAAAAGCTCGAGTGCATCCTCCCTGACAGCAAGGTATGTATAAAGGGTTGTCTGCGAGCCGAGGGAACCGACCTTTTTAAGCGTGTTGAGTGAACAGCTGCATCTGAATGCAACACCGCCGCATTCCACGGCAACCGATGAAGCATCAATATGAACTATATTTCCCGTTACGGAATAAAACATTGTTTTCAGTCCTTTAAATATAATTGAGTCTGCCAAGTGCAGAGCCGCTTGAATGTGCATGGCAGATTGCCATTGCAAGGGCATCGGCTGTATCGTCAGGCTTCGGAACCTTGTCAAGGTTAAGCAGGAGCTTTGTCATTTCCTGAACCTGCTTCTTTTCAGCCCTGCCGTAGCCGACAACACTCTGCTTGACCTGAAGAGGTGTGTATTCGTGAATACTGACACCGTGCTGCCTTGCAGAAAGAAGAATAACTCCCCTTGCCTGTGCAACATCAATGGCTGTTTTCTGGTTTGTGTTGAAAAAGAGCTTTTCAATTGCCATTGCCTCGGGCTTATATATTTCAACAAGATTTGTTATACCCGAATATATATGAAGAAGTCTGTCATTGAAATCTGTGTGTGCCTGAGTAGTTATTGCACCGAAATCAAGAACACGGAAATGATTGTTCCTGTATTCGATAACACCGTAACCGACTATGGCATAACCGGGGTCAATTCCCAATATAATCAATGCACACTTCACCACCGTAACTTTATTCAGTTTAGTATAACACAATTATTTTAAATTAGCAAGTATATATAATAATTATTTATTATAAATTTTAATTGATTTTTATTATAATATATGCTAAAATGATGAATATATTGATTTAAGGAGAAAAACACATGTCTGATTACATACATATGACCCACGGAAAAGCACATCAGAGAGAAGCTTTACTCGATCTGCTGGATACAACATTCGGCTTTAATGAAGAAGGCAACAAATTTATAAATCTTCTTCCCAAGCTTTATAAAGAGCAGTACCATCCTGCTGAAAACAACATTATTCTCGATGTTGACGGTGATATGAGAGCTGCTGTAGGTCTTTATTACAACACACTCACCGTAGGCGACGAAAAGCTTAAAATCGGCGGCATAGGCAATGTAGCCGTTCATCCCGACCACAGAGGAAAGGGATATATGCAGTTCTGTATGCTCCTTGCCCTTGACGAAATGAAGCAGAACATGACTGACCTTTCATGCCTTGGCGGTGCAAGACAAAGATATGAGCACTTCTCTTATCAGCCTGCAGGCATCAACACAAGCTTCAATTACAGAAAAGACAACGTAAAAAGAACACTCGGTTCAGACAGAAAGTCTGCATACACAATAAAAAAGCTTGAAGAAACAGACACACAGTATATCAGGGAAATCACTGAGATTTACAACAGCCGTATATTCCGTACGGAACGTCCCGAAGAGGCAATGTTTGACATTCTTCATTCATGGAATACCGTTCCCTATGTTGCACTCCATAACGGTGAAGTAAAGGGCTGGTTTGCATATTACAGTGATAAGTCAGGACTTCATGAATTATTCTGCAAAAATGAGGAAGATATTGAAGATGTGATTCTTCTTGCCCTTGAAAATTCAGGAAATGAATTCATAAAAATCAATGTTCCTCAATTTGACAAGCCTCTTTATAACTACCTTGCACTCAACTGCGAATTCTACGACATCGGCCATGCTGAACACTTCACAATCTTCTGCTATGAAAATGTAATCAGAGCATTCCTTAAGCTCAAGACAACATATCAGAATCTGCCTGACGGTGAGCTTAAGGTTTTCATTCAGGGTGAAAAGCTTCCCGAACAGCTCAAAATCACGGTAAAAGATAATATTGTTTCCGTTGAAGAAACAGACGAAAAGCCCGACATTGTGCTTAAACATCTTGAGGCAATGCGATTCTTCGGCTCGCACTATTCAGAAAGAAGACAGGAAGCACCTGCATTCTGCAATGCATGGTTCCCTCTTCCACTTTACGGCTACGGACTCGATAATGTATAAGCTCACACAAGCTGTCAGCAAAAAATTAATCAGGTGATGAAATTTATGTTCGGAAAAAAAATTAAAGCAACAAAAAGCTTCACAATTACGGGACATTCAGGCTGTGAAAAAACAGAGCCTAATTCCGTTGAATCCGTCATAAGAGCATATGAAGCAGGTTCGGATATCACAGAGGTGGATGTCCGTTTCACAAAGGACGGTACTCCCGTGCTTTCACACGACGCTGACGGCAAAAATTCAGCAACACTTGAAGAAATCTTTGCTGAAGCTGAAAAGCTCGGGGAAATTAAGCTCAATCTCGACATCAAGGAAACAACACATCTGTACAATATCATTCCCCTTGCTGAAAAATATTCAATGACAGACAGAATATTCTGCACGGGCATATTTGAAAAGGACACCAAGGAAATGAAAAAACAGCTTCCGGGCTGCACATATTATCTGAACATGGGCATCCGTCCTGCATGGAGACAGAACAATGCTTACTTTGAAAAGCTTTGCAGGACAATAAAAGAAAACGGAGCTGTGGGGCTTAACTGCCATCACAGAAATGTCACAAAACGACTTGTCAGCTATCTTCGCAGAAACGGAATTCTTGTTTCACTGTGGACTGTTGACAAAAAAAGGGACATGGAAAGAGTTATTTCCCTGTGTCCCGATAACATAACGACAAGATATCCCTCAGAACTTAAGAAAATAATTTCTGAAATTTGTGACTGATATGTTCATAAATTTGACTTTTAAACAAGTTTTGAACATTTTTATGCGGTCGCATAAACAGTAATTTATCGCTGAGCGATAAATTACTGCAGTGATATATTTTCCTGCGGAAAATGTTATATATCCGTCTGTGACGGATGTGATATATTTGCTACGCAAATGTGATATAATTTGCCTTCGGCAAATTGTTTCGGAAGCCCTACGGGCTTGGATTATATAATTGTGCATTAT
>JAFUIY010000127.1 GCA_017473925.1 Clostridia bacterium
CATAAAGAAGGAGCTGTAAAAAAATACAGCTCCTTTTTCAGGGGATAGGGAAATATGCGTAGAATGAATAAACTTCACAAAAATCAAGCAATTGCTTGATTTTTGCTTTGCCCGAAGGCGTACAAAGGTACGTCGAGTGGTGAAGTTTATTTATAGCAAAAACGCCTTTTTCTTCATTTTTTATTTTTTGTCGTTATTTTTTAGTTTTAACATGTTAAAAATCTTTATGTGTAGCCGTTTTTGCGGTCTACACTTTTTTTACATCCCCATATTTTGTTGTCTGTTTATTTACTTTTCAACACCGTAGTGGTCGCATAGTGTTCTGTATTCTGCTTCAGTTATGCTTACAACTGAGCCGTGACGGGGCTTAAGGTGGTCGATTTCCATTGATGAACGCTGGAACTGTCTGAAGTTTACGAAATCCTTTGTCATCTGTGCAAAGAATGAGCCCTGACCGTATTCGTCCATAATCATCATGTATGAATCAGTGCCGTTGATACGGTACATTGAGCTGCCTTCAACACCCCAGTAGTTGAGTGAGCAGATTGTATAATCCGTGTTATAGGGGCCTGTAAGATTCTTTGACTTTACATAGGCAATCTTCTGTGTGATATCTTCCTTGAAATAGAGGTAATAGTAACCGTCCTTTTCGTTGTAAACGATGTCACCGTCAATACACTGGATATTTCTGGTTTCGCCTGTTTCAGGGTCAATCTCGTTCCATCTGCCGTAAAGCACCTGAGGCTCTGTTTCAAAGGTTTTGAAGTCCTTTGTGTAGGCATAGTAATGACCTGCAGTGTCATTTTCCTCAGTTGAGTTTGCCCAGTAAACCATATACATTTCTTTTTCGGCATCCCATATTGCCTGAGGAGCCCATGCTCTGTTTGTGGTTTCAAAGCCCTTGAACTGACGCATATCAATTACAGTTTCGTCAATCCAGTTGACAAGGTCGTATGACTTCCATGTGATAAGACAATGGTTTGATGTCCAGCCTTCGAGGGCATTCATATCTGTGCCTATAATGAAATAGCAGGGCTTTTTGTTTTCGTCGATACCCTTGAGAATATAGGGGTCACGGACACAGCCTGTGCCCATGGTCTGCTTAATTACAGGCTCATTGCCGTTGAGAGCCTTGAAATGGTAACCGTCTGTGCTGACTGCAAAGTGAAGAGTCTGCTCACTGACCTCGTTGCCCACAAAATAGCAGAAGAGGTATGCACCTTCCGTGCTGTATGCAGGATATGCATAGTCATTGAAAACGTAGTTGAAAAGATGGTAAGGAATCATTACGATTGCAAGAAGCAAACGGGTGAACTGTAAAAATGTCATGGCAATTCTCCTGTCAGTGTTATTTTAATCCGTATTTTTTCAGTATTTTCGGATAACAATGGGAATAATATGCTGTTTTTAAGAATTCAATTCCTGCAATATATGTTGAAATTATGAAGCTCGGGAAATCACCTGTTTTTATTGATTTCAGAGCATCGGTAATGACTTTCTTTGTGAAGTCGTGTTTTTCTGTTCCCGGTACATCCTTTGCGGTAAAACTGCGCCACATAAAATATGCTTTGATGACATTTATATCTATGTCGGGAATTAAACTGTAATTATATTCAAGCCGTTCCATATGCTTTTGTTTGCCGAAATCTCTGAGGGTATCGGCTTCTTTATGCTTTCCGCTTTCTGTCAGGGATTTGTATATGTCAGAACCGGGAATCAGGGCTAAATTATTGATGTTGATAAGACTTGTCTCAAGCTTTTGTATGAGTCTGACTGTGTCTGCAAGATCCTCTTCCGTTTCGTCGGGGAATGCCGTTATAAAAGAACCTATACATGCGATTTCTGCTTTTCTGCAGTCAGAAAAAGTTGAAACAATTCTGTCATAATCAATCTTTTTGTTAATCTGTCTGAGGATTTTCTCAGAGCCTGATTCAATGCCGAAGAAAATCCATCTGCAGCCCGAATTGTGCATATATCTGAAATCTTCTTCATCAAAAATACCGATTCTTGTCTGACAGCCCCATACGAAATCAAGGTTGAGATTTCTCAGACTGTCGCAGATTTCGTGCATTTCGTCACTGTTTCTGCACCACATTTCATCGGCAAAATATACACCGTCCATGCCGTGATTTGTGACGAGGAACTTAATTTCTTCAAGAAGAACTTCAAGAGGTTTCTTCCTGTAACGGCATTTGTGGAAATCCTTGTTGTAGCAGAAGGTACAGCTGAACGGACAGCCCTTTGCCGAGTACAGATACAGCATTTTTTTACAGCCGTAGGAGCTCTGGAAATACTTCGGCACATCAAGGAGTGTCCAGTCAAGGACGGGAAGCTCAGAAAGGTCAACAAAAGGTCTGTCCTGAGTGTAAATGATTTCCCCGTTTTTGTTTTTATATGCAAGACCGGGAATTTCTATGAGTGAAGCGATTTTTCCCTCATAATACTTTGCAATATCAAGCCATGTCATTTCACCCTCGCCGAGAGAAACCGCATCAAAGCAGTCATGGGAGAGTGTCTGTTTAACAAGCACTGAGGCAAGGGGACCTCCTATGATGACGGGAATGCCTTTTTCTCTGAGTTTTTCGGCAAGAGATAATGTATCGTCAATTGATTTGTATGAAACGAGAGAAATTCCGACGACATCGGGCGGAAATTCAGTGATTATCGTTTCAGGCTTTGTTTTATCAACCGTCCTGTCATAAATTCTGACAGAATAACCTTTGCTTTTAAGAAAGGTTGCAATGGATAAAAGTCCCAGCGGGGCTGAGACTGAACGGGTGTATCCTGATGTTGACGGGTTGATAAACAGAATGTTCATTTTATCACTTTAAATTGTATTTTTTCAGTATTTTCGGATAGCAATGGGCATGGAGGAAGATGTCTGAGAATTCATAGACAGATGTGCAGAACAGATTGAATGCAAATTTCAGGTCATGCCCTCTGAACTGCCTGAGTACATCTTCAATATCCTTTTTTGCTATGTCATATTTTCTTGCCGTGTCTGAAAAATGTTTTCTTGAAAAGCCTTTCCACAGAAAATGTGCCCTTACGACTTTCAGTTCCTTTGAGGGGACACGGGAGAAATTCGGTTCAGGTGAATAGAAAAACTTTATATCCGTATACTCACGGAAGGTTTTCGGGGGAGTATATTTCTTTTCGCTGACAAGCTTTTCGTAAAGCTCACTTCCGGGACCGGGCATAAAGAAAAAGAATGTCTGCTGTGTGGAGTTGATGCTCTTTGCCATTTCAATGGTTTCCCTGAACTGTTCTTCTGTTTCATCGGGAAAGCCTATTATGAAATTGGCAAGGGATATAATCCCCGCGTCGTTGCAGTATTCAAATGTCTCTTTGATTTTATCATAAGGGATATTTTTTTTGATTGTTTTAAGCATTGAGGGAGAGCCTGATTCAATGCCGAAATCGATTGCAACACAGCCTGCTTCTTTCATGAGCATGTACTCGTCACGGCTGAAATATCCTGCTCTTGTCTGGGCTACCCATTTGAAGCCGAGACCTGATTCTATGAATTTGTTGCAGAGATAATGAACCTCTTCTTTGTTGGTGCCGAAGAGCTCATCTGCAAAATAAATGCAGTCAACGCCGTGGTTTTTCATAAGGTATCTGACTTCATCAAGGAAAATCTCAACAGGCTTTGCACGGTGACAGCTCTTATGGAATTTGGCATTGAAGCAGAATGTACATCTGCCGTAGCAGCCCTTTGATATGTAGAGGAGTGCTGTCTTTTTGCAGCCGTACATGGGGCCCAGATATTTATCCGTATCAACAAGTGTAAAGTCCACGGGAGGTAACAGCGAAAGGTCTGCAAATTCTCTTTCACCGCTGTGAATGACTTTTCCGTTTTCTTTGTAAACAAGTCCCTTTACTTTTCTGAAATCATCACCCTTTTCAAGGGTATCGCACAGCTCAAGCCATGTAATTTCGCCTTCGCCTGCTGAAATGAAATCAATGTCAATGTTGCTGAATACAAATTCAGCATCAAGGGATGCGAAAACTCCGCCCCATACAACCTTTGCCCCGTATTCCTTTGCGGCAAGTGACACCTTTTCGGCATCGGTAAAGGATTTCAGGGAAAAGACTGAAACTCCTACTATATCGGGTGCAAAGCTTTCAAGCTCTTTTCTGATGTCTGTTGTTTTTATTGTACGGTCAATGATTTTTGCATTGTGACCGTTTGTGTTGAGGTATGTTGCAATGGACATCATTCCAAGAGGAAAGCTTACCTGCCTTGTATATTTTTCCATTGCAGGATTTATAAAAAGGATTTTCATTTTTACTCCTTATCGGGCTTCAGGTCAATGCCGTATTTCTTTCTGATTCCCGGGAAAAAGTTTGCATAAAAGAAAATGTCAAGGAATTCATATGCACTGGCAAAGAACTGGATTACACCCTCCGTGAAACCGTGACCTCTGAGACTCTTTAAAACGTCAATGATGTCTTTTCTTGCAAGGGAATAATCAATTTTACCGCTTTCTTCAAAACTCTTTCTCTTAAAGCTTGACCAGAGTATGTATGAACGGATAACCTTCAGGTCAAGTGTCCTGACCTCTGAAAGATTGGGCTTGGGAGAATAGAAAATCTTTGATTTAAGGAAGCTTTTAAGCTCGGTGGGAGGAGAGAACCTGCCTTCACTGACGAGCTTTTCATAAATCTCAGAACCGGGAAGAGGGCTGAAATATGAGCATACAAATCTTGTATATTTGATTTTGTTTACAAGGGCACAGGTTTCTTTCAGTTCCTCAACCGTTTCACCGGGGAAGCCCACAATAAAATAGCAAAGGGAAATAATGCCTGTTTCACGGCAGTTTATAAGGTCTTCTTCAACTCTTGCGAGCTTCAGACCTTTTTTCATTCTTTTCAGTGTGGATTCTGCTCCGCTTTCTACACCGAATTCAAGCCAACGGCAGCCTGCCTTGTACATAAGTTCAAAGTCTTCTCTGTCAAAGATTCCGATTTTTGTCATTCCGCCCCAGTAGATTCCGAGGTCAGCTTCAATAAGCGCATTGCAGGTTTTCCGGAGCTCCTCTTTGTTGTAGCCGAAGAATTCGTCTGTGAATGCAATTGCCTTCATTCCGTATTTTTCCTTGAGAAGTCTTGCTTCTTCAATGAAAAGGTCAATATCCCTTGTACGGCGGCAGCTGTGATGGAAATCGTGGTTATAGCAGAATGTACACTGAGAATTGCAGCCCTTTGAAATGTACATTCCCATAATGCCGTCATAATGGTAGTTTGTGTAGAAGGTCTTCTGTATGTCGATAAGGCTGTAATCAATGGGAGGAAGCTTTTTAAGATCCATAAATTCTCTTTCAGGTGTGCGGACAAATTCACCGTCACGCATGAAAGCAAGCCCCTTTATGTCAAAGAGACTTTCGCCATTTGCCTTTTTGTCTGCAAGCTCAAGCCATGTTTCCTCGCCCTCGCCCATAGAAATGAAGTCAACACAGTCGAGCTTCAGAATCATTTCGGGAGATGAAGATACATAGGGACCACCCCAGACTACACATATTCCTCTTTTCTTTGCTTCTTCTGACACTGCAATACTGTCGCTGACAGCCATAACGGTCAGAAGTGAGCAGCCGATAAAATCAGGCTTGAATTGATCAAGCTCAGCGGTAATATCCGTTGATGTGATTGCTCTGTTAAGCACCTTTGCGGTGTGTCCGTTTGCATTGAGATAGCTTGCAATAGAGAGAACACCAAGAGGTGAGCATCTTGCTCTTGTATAGTGCTTGGGTGCAGGATTTATAAGTAATATCTTCATAGTATATCTCCGGAAAACAGTATATATTTCTTATATTATAAAATTATATTATTAATAAAGATATAATTCAATTTTGGAATTTTAATAAACATTTAACTTTTTATTAATAAATTAAATGCTTCTTAAACCGTTGATTTTCTGATAACTCTGACAAGGGGTGTAAAGTTAACGATAAACATAAAAATCTGAATCATTGCGAGGGGAACTATTTCCATAAGACCGCTTTTGCCTATAACGAGGAACATAAACAGGAAAACGGCAAGCACGGAAAGGGAGCAAAGTGCAAGAATGCCGAAATACTTGTACTGCTTTGCATAAATTATAAAAAACAGTGATATTGATGCAATCAGCAGGATTATGAAAGCACCTGTTGCAACCCAGTGAATTATTCTTTTCGGGTTCCATGTGGTGATGTTGTGTCCCAGTGTCAGTGCGACACCGACCATGCTCAGGAAGGAGAGAACACAGAGTGAATCAAGGAATCTGTTCCTGATGTCAAATTTTTTGTAAAGATACTGCACATTCAGTGAAAGTCCGCCTGCACCGAGTATGCCCCATATCCAGAAAAACAGTTTTTTGTCCTCGCACAGCACGGAAAGTGTACCCGTGGGGGATAACGGGTTGTTGCCCCAGCAGAAGGGAAGTATAAGTCCGTATATGAATCCACACACAAGCAGACTCATGCAAAGGGGTTTTGAAAGAATTCTGTCAGATTTCATTTTATCAGACCCTTTCTTTATGTTTCTGTTATTATACTGCAATAATTGAGCTTAATGATTATGAATAAGAATAATGAAATTTTATTTAAGGCTGAATTCAATCAGCACGGGATTATGGTCGGAGAATTCAAAATCAGTCTGAATATTTTCAAGGTGTATTATTTCGATGTTGTCGGTCACAAGGAAGCCGTCAACAATGAATGTGGGATTACCTTTTTTATATGGAATGTCACAGTTTCTGCAGGTGGGCACGAGTGTATCGCCCTGATAACTGTCACATCTGATGATGTATGACGGGAATAAATCGATAGGGAATGGCTGTGCCCAGCCGAAGTCCACAGTCTGACCGCCGTTGAGCTTCTGAGTGGAGTCGCCCGTGAAATCGTGGTTGAAGTCACCGCCGCAAAGACAGTAATTCCCTTTTTTGTGTTCGTTGCTGATATCCTCTGCAAGCATTGTCATCTGTGCCGTACGGATTTCATCACTGCCGCCGTATGCAGACAGATGAACATTGTAAATGACCAGCTCTTTTCCGTTTTCGACGGGTACTCTTGACACGCTGTAGCAACGGTCAAGGTCAAGGAATTTGCTTACACTTTCCGAAATGGGGAGACTTCTTCTGAGGGCTGATGATATGTTGTATCTGCTCAGTGTCAGTATGCCCGCCCTTGATGCACCGTGAGGCTGATTGAAGGGATACATGAGAAATGCCGAATCGTAATTGACGGCAAATGCACTGCTGAAGGAGCTGAAATGCTCTTCGAGCATCTGACGCTGATTGACATGATAGCTTCTTGTGGAATCAAAGTCAACCTCCTGAAACAGAATGAAATCAGGATTGTATTTTTCTGCTGTCTGAGCACCTTTGTTTATGCCTTCAATGACACTTTCTTCACTTTCAGCCCAGGACTCGGTGCCGCCGTCCATAAAGAATGTGAAATCCTGTGTGTAGGCACCGAAGCCTAAATTGTGAATATATGCGGTGTATGTTTTTTCTGTACTGACTGCACTGCCGGAGCCCGTTGCCGAGGGTGTTATCTGCTGATTGTCTTCTATTCTTGAATAGCTGAGAAGCACATAACCGAGATAACCGACGATAACGAGAACAGCGGCAAGAATAATGCCGATAAGAGCTTTCAGTACAGCTTTAATACTTTTCTTGGCAGTCATATGTATCACCTTTCAGAGATATTGATTTATCTGAAATATTTTTCGATGCTGAGCCTGTTTTTGAATTCAAAGAAGTGTTCAAGGAGCTTTGAGAATTTTCCTATAAGGAAGCCGTTTATGAATGCACATATAACGGTGCCGAGCTTGACGCCTTCAAACACTCCGAAGCCGAAGAATGAAAATGACAGAATTATGCCCAGTACAACACTGAAGCAGTCGTAGGCAGTTTTTACCTTGTTTATATCAAAGCTGAACTTTGCAGACAGCTCTTTTACGATAAGCTCATATGCTTCGGGAGAAAGATATGTGTGGAAAAACAGTGAAACGGCAAAGGAGCAAAGCACTGTGCCGATGATATACCACACGATTCTAACAGCAAAAAGTGTGTCGGGTAAGGGAGCAATTATCTTCATTGCAATGTCAAGCAGTGTGCCGTAAAGGACAGCCGTTACAAAAGAAAACAGATAGGAAAGTCTGAATTTTCTCATTATGATGACCGTCACAATCAGCAGAAGCCCCTGAAAGCAGTATTCTGCAACGCCGAAAGTAAACCATGGCAGGAATTCTGACACCTTAAGATGTATTATGTATGCGGGAGCTACCACCATTGACATTCCGAAATCTGCTTTTTCGGTAAATGCCGCCGCAAAAGCCATTATCACAAGCCCCAGTATATAGGATATTTCAGTATAAAAAGTCGTCTTTTTCTTCATTTTTCACCTGTGTGTTCAATCGTTGATTATAAATGAGTCTATTTCATCTGCAGCAGGCATTGAGTCTGCCGCACCGAAACGGCTGACTGCTATAGCCCCTGCTTTGTTGCCCGTGTCACAGGCTTTGTATATGTCACCGTTTCTGATGAAATCAACTGCCATTGCTGCCGTGAAGCAGTCGCCTGCAGCTGTTGTGTCAACCACATTGCTTTTGTAAGCAGGCAGGAGAGTGAGGCTCTTTCCGTCAAAAACAGAGCATCCTCTTGAGCCGAGCTTCAGCACAGTGAACTGTGCCTTGCTTCTGTCCATGATAATCTTAGATGCTTCAAGAATTGTCTTTTCGTCATCGGGGAAAATGCCCGTCAAAGCCTTTGTTTCGCTTTCGTTGGGCGAAATGATTGTTGCACCCTGCATTTTTTCAAGGCAGAAATCCTTTGCAGGTCCGCAGTCAATTACCGTTGTGATGTTGTTTTTTACGGCATGATTCACTACAGCCGAAACGACCTTTTCGGCTGTTTCAAACTGTACAAGGAGAAGGTCTGTGTCGCTGTCAATTGTTGCAACAGCTTCTTCGGGAACAATTTCTGCATTTGCACCCTCATAAACAATGATTCTGTTTTTGCCGTTTCCGTCAATGATGATTGCAGCAAGCCCTGTTGCAGAGCCGTCTGCGGCAACACCTGAAGTGTCTATATTGTTGTTTTTCAGGTTGTCAAGGAGAGCTTTTCCGTTTGTATCATCTGCGACCTTGCCGACCATTTTTACATTTGCTCCGAGCTTTGCAAGAGCCGTTGCCTGATTTGCACCCTTGCCGCCGAATGCATAGCCGTAATGTGTGCCGACAACATTTTCACCGACATCGGGTATTCTGTCAGCACTGAGAATTATGTCCATGTTGATACTGCCTACCACGACAGCCTTTATAGCTTTGTTTTTCATGTTATAAAACCGCCCTGATATCTTCTGCCGCCTGAGTAAGGGATTTGTCTTTGAGGAAAAGTGAGCTTGTCCCGAGCACAAAAATGTCTGCACCTGCTCCCGAGAGCATTTCTCCGTTGGGAAGACTGATATTGCCGTCAACTTCAATGAGAATATTCTCACTGCCCCACTCGTGAAGAAGTGACTTCGCCTTTGCGACCTTTTTTTCGGAGCCCCTGAACAGTTTCTGACCTGCAAAGCCCGGGCTGACTGTCATGACAAGAAGCATGTCGATGTAGTCTGTGAGATTCTCCGCACACTCAAGGGGGGTTGCGGGGTTTAATGCAAGACCAGCCTTACAGCCTTTATTTTTAATCATTTCGATTGTGCGGTGAATGTGTGTTTCTGACTCATAATGAACACAGATAATGTCATTTTCGTCAACATTCAGTCTGTCTATGAACTGTGAGGGATTATTCACCATCATGTGGATATCAAGAGGTATACGGGTGATTTTCTTGAGTGCATTTATAAGGTCGAAGCCTAATGTGATGTTCGGCACGAATGCACCGTCCATTATGTCGATGTGAAGATAGTCAATACCTGCCTCTTCAAGCTCTTTTATTGCTTTTTCAAGATTGAGCAGGTCTGCACACATCAGCGATGCAGATAAGTATTTTTTCATGAGTTGTCTCCGTAACGGTTATTTTTTTATAAGGTTTTTCATTGTTATTGCAAATATTACAACAGCTTCAATGCCTGTAAGGATATAAGCTGCAGCAACATTGAATGCGGCAGCGCCTACATTAAGCATATCCGATACAAGGAAGGTCATGGAGTACAGCACGCCCCAAATAACAGGTGCTGCAACAGCACAGATGATTCTCTTCTTTTTGTCCTTTGTCATAAGTGCACCTGCAAAGGCAAAGAGAAGAACAATGAGCACAAGCGTCAATGTGTAGCCGAATGTGTCTGTACCGTGCAGGTATGCTCTTCTGTGCCAGCCGAACAATTCAAAGAACACGCCCACAAGAGCGGGAAGCGGAATAAATATGAACTGACGGGGTTTGTTTACAAGGACAAGAATAAGAAGTATAACACTCATCAGGGCTGCAATGCCGTAAAGTGCGATTGAAACGGGGAAAAGGATGTTGTTGCCGATTGATTCATATTTTCCGTTGAAGAATTTCAGTGCATCAGGTCCCGTTGGGTCACCCTCGTGACACATAGTAATGCCCATTTCTTTCATGTCTGCAATGAGCTGCTTTGTTTCTTTCTTGTCGTAAACATTGAAGCCCTTCCAGTATCTCCAGCAGATTTCACTTCTTTTTATGTTAGCAAGAACAGTGTCATTTTCTGCGTCATTTTTTGCATTTTCCCAGAGCTCGTCAGCCTTTGCTATATCTTCCTTGCTGAAATCAAGTGTTTCAGACATGGGGTCATAAATTTTAAGGTGCTGATTTTCGGGGACAGCCTTTTCTGTTGTCATATCAATAAACTGACGGATATTATGCCAGCCCTTGCCGTAATATGCTTTTAAGAATTCATCCGTACATGCATCGTAATCGATATAAGGATTCTGCATAAGCTTTGAAAGAAGATATGCCCTGAGCTCACCGAATTCACCGTCACACTGCTCCATGTAATAGTTGCCCTCTTCGTAAAGACCGACAACATTGTTTTCATAGAACACCTGCACATTTCTCTGAAGAACACCGAAATCGGGGAATATTCCCAGTGTGTGAGCGTAGTTTGTGGCATAATCCCAGACATAAATACGGTTGCAGATTTCGCTCCATTCCCTGAGGTCTGCCATAAGAGAGACATTTTCACTGCAGTTTTCATCATCGAGAGGATGTGCAAAACAGCATTCAATTGTGCAAAGACGCACGATTACATTGTCTTCAGGTTTAACCTTTGAGGGAGCCTTTCTTGTATATCTGTATGCGAAGGTGTCGATTGCCACATTGTCATAGCCTGCTTCTTTTACGGCATTTGCGATACGGTTTGCAAAGGTTATCATTGTACCCGAATGTGAGCCGTTTTCGTCATCAATAGCCTTACATTTTGCACACCGGCACATTTTTGCATCAGGACCGCTGTCGCCCTGTGTCAGAGAAATAATCTGCAGAGAAGAATCGGGATTATGTTTCTCTCCGAGAAGTGTCATAACCTCTGAAAGAACAAGCTTGTAAACATCTTCATTTGTAAGGCAGAGCTGTTCATTCTGTCTTATACCGTTGTGCAGAGCAAAATATTCGGGGTTTGTTTCAAAATATGTATCCCTTGAACAGAATTGCGAGCCTAATGTGTGGGCAAAGCCTGAAATATATTCAACGGTGCCGCCAAGCTCGGAGGGGATTGTTCTGTATGGACTGCCGTTGAGACCGTTCGCGAGTGAATATTCAACATCACGGGGGCTTTTCCAGTCAGTGTCCGTGTATTCAAAACAGGGCTTGTATTCTGTCTTCTCACCTGCAGGAATTGTCAGATTCTTGTTCTCTGGAATTGAATATAGAGTTGATGTGAACCATCTGCATCCGCAGTATTTTTCAAGGAAAGCGTAAACGCCGTGAATGACTCCTCTTGTGCATGAGCCGAGGATTGAAACCTCATTTTCCTTTGTTTCAATCACATATCCGTTGTCGGGAATGTCTGCTGAGTAGCCAAGGGTGAATTTCATTCCTTCGCCGTTTTCATTGACAGGATAATCCTTGCCTGTTATCTGTTTCATGTACCTTGCAAGTGTTTCACCTGCGGCGGTAAGCCGTGTATCTTTCATGTCAGTCAAAGCTATGTAACCTCCCGTTGTTGTTTCTTCTGCTGATGTAAAAACAGGAAACGCAGAATTTAGCATAATTATAATTGCAAGAAGCAGGGATATTTTTTTCATTTCACAACACCCTATCTTTTTATTTTCCTTTTCTTTATTATAACATACATCGACGGCTTTTCAATAATTATATAAAAAATTCTCCACCTGTAACGATGGAGAATTGCTGATTTATATTTTATTTTCAGCCATTTCAAGGGCTGCATCGATGTTTTCTGCAATAAGGACTTCATCAAGAAGCTTTGCCTTTTCAAGTGAATGCATAGGCTGTTCATTGACATGGGAAAGAATAAGTGTTTTTCCCTGCTTTTTGCAGGTCTTTATGATTGTCTCAAGGGAGTGAAGACCTGTTGCATCAATTGCAGGAACACTTCTCATTCTGAGTATAAGCACCTGCTTTTTGCCGTGCTTTATAACATCTGCAATCTTTGTTGATGCGCCGAAGAAAATGGGCCCCGTGATTTCAAAAACAAGTGTGTTTTCGGGAACTTTCTTGAGCTTTATGCTTGCATCGTCTGTGTTTTCGTCAATTTCTTCCCAGCCGTAAGCATCCGTAACATCACTCATACGCTTCATGAACATGACTGTTGCAAGAATTATGCCTACGATGATTGCAACAACAAGGTCAAATACAACTGTAAGAACGAATGTTACAACAAGAACGAGAGTGTCACTCTTAGGAGCCTTTTTAACAATGCCGACAAACTCTCTCCATTCACTCATGTTGTAAGCAACAACAAAAAGGATTGCTGCGATTGTGGGCATAGGAATGAGTGCTGCATAAGGCATAAGAACTACGAGCACGAGAAGAAGAACAATTGCATGTACCATACCTGCAATGGGTGTTCTGCCGCCGTTTTTGATGTTTGCCGCTGTTCTTGCAATGGCTCCTGTTGCGGGGATACCGCCGAAAAGTGCAGATGCAATGTTACCTGCACCCTGAGCAATAAGCTCTGTGTTTGAGTTGTGACGGCTGCCTGTCATACCGTCAGCAACAACGCATGAAAGAAGAGATTCAACAGCAGCAAGGACTGCAATTGTGAATGCATCCGGAATGATAGCTTTTACGGTGTCAAATGAAAACTCGGGAAGTGAGGGGAGGGGAATTGATGAAGAAATTGTGTAAAGTGAGCCGATTGTGTTTACATTCATGTCAAAGACTTTTACAAGCACAGCCGAAATCACAATTGCAAAAATTGAAGGCGGAATCTTCTTGATGAATTTCGGGAAGATTATCAGCACTGCAAGTGAAACAATACCGATTATAAATGCTTCGTAATTGAATGTGTGAATCTGATGAACAACCTCTTCAACCTTTTCAATTGTCTCAATAGGGGAGTTGACAAATGTGAGTCCGAGGAAGTCCTTTAACTGTCCGATAATGAGTGTTACGGCAATGCCTGTCGTAAAGCCCGTTGTTATAGTGTAGGGGATGAATTTTATAAGACTGCCGAGCTTCAGTACACCCATAACGATAAGGAGAATACCTGCAATGAGTGTTGCGAGGACAAGGCCTGAAAATCCGTTTTCGGCAACGATACCTGCAACTATTGTTGCGAATGCCGCTGTGGGTCCTGCAATCTGTACACGGCTGCCGCCGAGCATAGAGATTACAAAGCCTGCGACAATTGCGGTGTACAGTCCCTGCTCAGGTGTAACGCCTGATGCAAGAGCGAGGGCTATTGAAAGAGGAAGAGCAATGATAGCAACGATAACACCTGCAGTAAGGTCTTTACCGAACTGAGCACCGCTGTAGCCCTTAAGGCTTGAAATAAGCTTCGGTTTAAAAATAGGTTGTTCCTGTTTTTTCATGTTTTTTCACCTGTTTTTAATAATATTACTGTTTGATTATATGCTTAAATAAAACACTTTTCAAGGAAAAAACAGACAAAAAAATTAATTCTGTGATTTGTTGAAATCAGACAAAGATTTATGTAAAAATATGTGCAGAATTCCCTATCAGAATTCATCTTCATGCTCTTTGAAAAAATCATAATATGTTCTCACATTTTCAAGCTCTGTCCATCTGCATTCTTTTACGGGATATGAATTGAGATTATAGATTTTTGCACCTTTCATTGCAAGAAAAAACGGGGAGTGTGTTGCAAGCACAAACTGACAGCCGAAAAACCTTGCTGATGTAAAAATGAATTCTGACAATTCAAGCTGTCTTTCAGCTGACAGTGAGTTTTCAGGCTCATCGATAAGATAAAGAGCATTTTCTGTTATGTGCTCAACATAATATTTCATAGCAGTTTCGCCGTTTGACTGCATGTCAACATTTTTCATAAGACGCTCTCTGACAAACTGTGACTGAGTCTTTTTCTTTGCATCAAGGGCTTCCTTCCACTCATCGTAATCAGCCATTGATTTTAGCTGATTGGTGCTGTATTTTTTGTTAAGATACTCACTGAAAAGTTTCTCTCTCTGAGTATCAATCCCTTCATTGAGGTTACGCATATTCAGCAGATAGTCTGTTACATCGTCACTTGTGAGAATCTGACTTCCTAAAGGGATTTTGTCAGCGTCAAGGTAACACATATCCGTGTAATCTTCAAAAAATGCACTGCTGTTGAAAACAGAATGTCTTGTGACACCGGATAGTTTTGCAAGAATATTGAGAAGTGTGGTTTTTCCCGAACCGTTACCGCCGTAAAGAATTGTTATCGGTGCAAAATTTATCTTTTCAAGATTTTTTGAAGTAAAAATGTTGAACGGATAAACTCCGTTATAGCATGTCCGTTTCAGGTCTTTTATAAAGTTGATTTCTGCATTGTCCGATGCCAGTCTCAACGATTTTATATACATATATATTCCTCCCCATAATACTATTGTGATTATAACATCATATAGGTACAATAAAACGGACTGAAAATTATAAATGCATTCTGATGTGTTGAAAAGTATGGGATAATGTGATAAAATCAATAGCAGTGAATCACACAGGAGGCAGTCAGATGACATTTGATATAAAAAGTCTGAAATGGACAAGAGAACCTGCAGATTATATGATTTCTGATGAAAAAATTGAAATCATCACAGCACCGCATACGGACTTATGGCAGAGAACATACTATCATTTCAGGAATGACAATGCTCCCGTACTGCAGACGGAAACTGATGAAAAGTTTTTTTCATTCACCGTAAAAACATCCTTTGAGAGCAAGCACAGATTTGACCAGTGCGGTATAGTTATGTATCTTGACAGCGACAACTGGCTCAAGGGCTCCATAGAATACGAAAACGATGAGTTTCAGCATCTGGGAAGTGTTGTCACCAATAACGGATATTCCGACTGGGCGACAACCGAAATTGACGCTTCGGTAAAGTCGATGTGGTACAGATTCAGCCGAAGGGAAGACGATTACTGTATTGAATGCTCCGATGACGGTGTAACATTCAGACAGATGCGTGTATGTCATATGTGTAACGGTGCAGGAACAATTCAGTTCGGCATTTATGCCTGCAGTCCCGAGGATTCATCATTCAGGGCTACATTCACAAACATGGAAATTACAGAATGCAAATGGCTTGCACATGACGGTCAGCAGCCTGATAAAGAATGAATACCGATTCGGGAGGGGAATTATATGACCGGAAATATTGAGCCTCAGAAATACACAGCCGAGGCACGGAAAAGATGGGGCAATACCGAAGCTTACAGTGAATACACCGAAAAAAGCAGGGGATACAGCAAAGAGCAATACGCGTCTCTTGCAGATGAAATGAATGATATTTTTACTCAGTTTTCTGATATAATGCAAAAGGGAGAAAAGCCCGATTCAGACGAAGCACAGAGCCTTGTAATGAAGCTTCAGAAGCATATTGCAGATAATTACTATACATGTACAAAGGATATTCTGGCAGGCCTCGGACAGATGTATACACTCGATGAACGCTTTAAGAATAACATAGACAAAAACGGCGACGGCACTGCAGAATTTGTCTGTAATGCGATTAAGGTTTATTGTAAATAACGGAACTTAAAACAGGGAACACCCCGACTTTTTACAGTCAGGCTGTTCCCTGTTTTGCTGTTGTAATCTATATGTTTTTATAACCGTGCTCTGATTATGCAAATTAAAATTTATTCTTTCGGACCGATTTGTAACTCGTTTGCATAATCCTTCATAGCCGTAATACATATTTCTGCCACAGCCCTGACTTCCATTCCGAGCATATCACAGCCCTTACGGATTACTTCTCTGTCACATTTTGCGGCAAATTTTTTGTCCTTGAATTTCTTCATGAAGCTTGAGATTTCCATATCTGTAATTCCCATGGGGCGCATACGAGCAGCCGCCTGAATTATACCTGTAAGCTCATCTACGGTAAATAATGATTTTTCAAGATTTGTAAGAGGCTCTACATCATTACAATGACCAAAGCCGTGAGCGAGAATTGCACGGACTTCAACCTCTGTAAGACCTTCTTCAAGAAGCTCATTTTCTGTATGCTGAAGATGTTCTGTGGGAAACTGTTCGTAATCATAATCATGAAGATGGCCTATTGCCATCCAGAATTCCTTGTCTTCACCGAAATGTTCCGCCATACCTCCCATAGCAACCGATACGTTCATAGCGTGAAGAAAAAGATGCTCCTGTGTTGTGGTGGTTTTTAATAATTCCTTTGCTCTTTCTAATGTAAGCATTCAAAAAAACTCCTTTTGTGTTTATGTTTCCATTATACAAGAATATATACTGCTCGTCAAGAAAATTCCCCTCCGGTTACCCGGTGGAGAAATATTATCAGACAGCTTTTTTCTTTTTCAGTTTTTCTGAAAGCTTGTTGATACCTTTATCAACGACGGGGAAAAGGAACCTGACAATCAATACTGCAATAAGGGCACAGATTGTTCCTGAAATCAGCCCGCCTATTACATCGCTGCAATAATGAACCTGCACATAAATTCTTGAAAAGCCCATAACCGAGGAGAATAGAAAAACAGGAATACCTATTTTTCTGTTATTCCACAACACAGCCACAGCTGCGGCAAATGCAGAGGCGGCATGTCCCGATGGAAACGAATAGCTTGAGGGCTTATATACCAGGTCAGGGAATATGTATTCTGAACCCCATGCAGCATACTTTACGGGATCAGATTCATAAAGGTTAAAGGGTCTTACCCTTGCAAAAAACTCTTTGAGGAACAAATCGTTACAAAGTAACATTATAATAAGTGCAACAAGAACGGATAAGCCTGCTTTACGGTATTTTTTTGTAAATAAAAGTACAAAGCCCAGAATAATAAAAATTGTTCCTGCATTGCCGAGTGATGTGATGCCTACCATAAGTTTGTCAAGAAAACTGTTCTGTATGCTCTGTATCCATTGGAATACACTCAGATCAAACTCTAAAAATGAGTCAAAAATCAAATCCATTACTTTTTCTTCTTTCCGATTTTAGTGAAAAAATAATACCAAAAAAAGCAAAAAAAGTCAATATACTACTGTGTAAAAAACTCCCCACTTCTCAGTGGAGAGTTCTGTTTTATCCGATCTGTCTGCACGATAAGATTTCTGAGTCTGAGCAGGAAAGCTCAACAGTATCGCCTGCTTCAAGCAGCAGCATATTTTCATTTTCAGATGCTTTTGCCTTGAAAATGTTGTTTTCCGTGTCAATGAGATAAATATAGGTGTTTCCGTCAATATCAATATATTTTACGGAAGCGATTGCAACAGTTACATTCTTTATTTCATCGGTCGGAGTCTGCACATCGCTGATGCCGAGCATAGCTTTGTATTTTTCGATGCATTCAGCCTGAGTTGCGGCAGTTGTTACGATGTTGTACTGCTCAACATTGACTGTGGCGTAAAGCTTCACAAGTCCGCCCGAATCCTTAAGCACCATTATATATGTGGGATTTCCTTCAATATTGATTAAGGACGGGAAAGATGCCTGATAGCCTTTTTCCTGAACTTCACCCTCTGCGGCAACCATTGCAGATTTTTCATCTGCACCGGCAATCGCATAGTAACGGCATTCACCTGTTCTTTCGTTGGCAAGCAGGAAGCCTATGTTCGAGCTGTCACCGTTAACCGAGGTTACGCCGGTGTATATCCAGATGTCACCGTCTTTGGCAACATAGCCGTAATCGGAAACAGGCTTCTCGTCAGAATTATCATCTGAACTGTAAGTCGTAACCTGCTTGCAACCCTTTTTTGCAAACAGACTGTTCATATATCCGTTCTGATACATTCCGTACCAGTTATACTGTTCGCAAATAAGATCACCGTGGAAGACAACATCAATCCATCTCGGGATATCTGCAACATCATATCTGACTGTTTCACCCGATACGGGGTCAAGGACAATACATCCGTTGACGGTTTTTCCTCCAAAGAGAGAAATTGTTTTATCAACTATAGTTGCAACATAATAAGGCTTTCCGTTTGCATCTATTTCAAAATGAAGGTTCTCAGTCATCAATGTGGGATATTCCAGCCAGATGTGTCTTTTAGCATCGTCAAGAAAATAAGCGGAAGGAACATATTTCATACCTTCAGATTTTTCAAAGGTAGCAGACATTGAAACGGGGTCAACGGTAACATAGCCTCTGACACCTTCTTTGTTGTTCATCCATTTAAAGAAACCTGCGTATTCAAGAGCAGAAACCTTTACAGGTTTTCCGTTATAGTCAATTTGTATGTAATCGTCTGAAACATCAAACTGGCTCACAACATCAGAAAGTGCACCTATTTCACGGTCGCCGAGCATTCGTGCCGATGCCGTATCCATAAGAGCTATGGAATCGGTTTCAACAGATTCCGATAAATCTGCGGTAAAATCAGAGTCATCAACCTTCAGAATCTTTGCATAAGATGTTGCATTGAACATTGTACTGCCGACAATACCGGCACCGATAATGATAACGGCCAGGGCAACAGGCGGAATGTAAGGCACTATTGAAAATCTGAATTCGCTGTGTTTCTTTGTGCGTCCTTTTGAACCTGTCTTTTTTGAAACGGTAACCCAACCAAAATCCTTGCAGCCCTTTGCAATTCTTCCCGCAAGGATTGCTGTAAACAAAGCAATGATAATAATAATCCAGAAAACGGGATTATGAATATTGATTGCGGTGCTTGAAAAAAATAATCCTGCAGCTATTACAATCAGACCTGTAATCAAGCCTGTAATTACCCCCGTAATAATGGGTAATACACCTGATTTTTTCATATTTTTCACTCCTTTATTTTATTATAACACTCATAATACTTCAAATCAATATTTATCCGGGGTTTAACTGCATACCTTAAGCAGACCAACTGCACCGGCAAGTAATGCAACGGGTAAGAGCAGGATAAATCCGCCTGTGAAAATTGCGAGCAGAATAAATGTGGGAATTGCGATTGCAAGCAGTATTGTTGCAACGATTTTAGCCGCACCCCATGTTATCTTTAATGCCAATCCGATTGCTTTTATAAAAAGCCACAGTGCGAGAATTGAAAAGATTATTTCCAACATAAAAATCACTCCTTGATATATTATATTACTGCTTCTGAATGTCTGACCAACATAAAAGGATTATCTGAATTCCTCTTGAATATATGATAGCTTATTATAAGAAAAAACTGAATAGCATTCGGTGCGGAAAAAACACTCGCTTTTTTGCAATAAGTGTAAAAAATGATGTCAGAACCGGAGTTCTGACACCGTACATATTATTCACCTTTTATCTGTTTGTATTTTTCAATATTGATTTTCTTGTCGGCTAACATCTGCTCAACCCATAATTGCAGAGCCTCAACCGTAACAGAAATGCGTTCAAGCTCCTTCTGAATGAAAACAAAATCCTTGATTTCGTCGTCGTCAATCGTACCGTCGGCGGTGATTTCGATGAGTCTTTCCTGACTATTTTTCATCGAATTGAGTGATGAGAGCATTTCGAGTACAATCTGTGCAAGGTCTTTGACCTTGACCTCGGGAACATATTTTTCACCGATGGGACATTCTTTTGAACAGTAATGGTTGCAGAGAGTCGGCTCACCATAGATTTTTGCAAGAAGCATTACCTCATCGGGAGTTATCGGAAATTTCCCGTTTTCGATTCTTTCAAGACGCTCAGGTTGAATGGGATTATCCATAAGCGATGCCTTGTCGCAGACATCGTCTCTTGTCAGGTCGTGCTTTTTCCGGGTTGCTTTATATATTGTATCTGCCATATATATTCTCCTTGTGAATAGGGTTTATCACGCTTTTAACAGTATAACATATTTGTAATGATAAATAAACCCCTGTAAAAAACTTCCCACTGATTTCTTTGTGGGGACAATTATTGTATTAAAAGAATTAAAAAAGTCTGACAAAGTATCACTCCTACCGTTCAGATTTGTTGATGATTTTCAGGAGCAGTTTGTCAACATCTTCTGTAGGAATACCGTCCGAGAGAAGCATGTTTCGGAACTCGTTCATTCCGTTGATTAACAGGTTACACTCAAAGTCCGTGAGCTTCAGTTTGGTTTTCTTACTGAACATAAAAATGACCTCCTTGTATTTGGTAATACCATTTTACAAAGAGGTCTGTGTTGTGTCTAATGTGTGTAATGTATGTGTTGTTAAAAATCTTGTTGTTAATTGGCAGTATAATTTGACAAATAAATGAAAGTTGCTTAGTTTTTATAGTATTATCATTCAATATTTTGGTTTGCAAGAGATTTTAACTGTTCAGCAATCTCAGTTAATTTTGCTATGCTTTCAGAAGGCATTTTATCCGAATATTCATAAAGAATGTTATAAAATGCGTTTGCCTTGTTAATTTTACTACTTTTAGTTTTTAACTCATAAATCTTTATTCTGGTATCTTTTGCGTATCTTTCAATAAAATCATTTACAGCCTGTGCTCTGTTGCTATTAAATTTCTGTTTTACTTCAGAAGGCTTTTCTCCTGTAAAATGGATAACACCTTCATAAGTAATAAGTTTATCGATTGTATCATCAATCAGACTCATTCTGCTAAAGAAAGTTTCGGGATTCCTTGTTTCGGAACATATTTTTGAAGATTCATTAAGTATTTCAAGATATCTGTTTGCTTCTGCTGTTGCTGTAGCTTTTTTAACCTTTTTCTTTTTTGTGACTGCTCGATAAATTGCTACAAATGGCCAGATGCAGACGTAATACATTAAATAAAATGGCCAGACGATTAAATTCCATAGCCCTTTACCAATTCCTTTTGTGCTGACACTGGTTCCGATATGGAATGAACCGAAACTTTTACCTATTCCAATTCTCATTTTTCATCATCCTTTTTGTTTTTTCTATTGATTGAGGAGTGCTTGAGATGTTTTTTTGTTAAAAACATAAATACATCCACAATATTATAGGGCACATTATTATCATGGCGGTGATTATAAACGCAACCCCTTTTTATAATATTTTAGCACATTTACTGTCCAATAGAAAGGACTTTTGGCGGTAAAATCCTCACCGTTTAACCGATGGGGATGTTTTTTTTGATTGGTTGACTATCCGTTTAAGTCTTAATACTTGATTGTTATATGTCCGGCAGTCAACATGGTGATATATTTATCCTTAACACTGAGATTCCTCTGATTGTTTAATTTTCAAGAAAGAATCTGTTAAGCTCGAGCAGTTTATCCTTACAGAGTGTCCAGCAGGGGTCTTCGGGTCCGCAGCAGGTGCGTATCACCGTGCCCCACACGCCTGCCTTTTTATATAGGTCCAGACCATACTTTACCAGTTCCCAGTATGCTTCGGAGTGCTCTTCCCAGAGGATGTACTTTGAAGCAATATAGCTCACACCCTCACCGCAGACAAGCTTTCTGCCGCCGCACAGACGGATTGCATCATCAAGCATAGCCTTGCAGATTCCCTTGTAATCGTCACAGCTTGCTTTCAGCTTTTCCTCAAGTGCTTTTTCTATTTCGGGCAAGCAGTCTGGATTGATATCATTGTGCTTTGCAACACGCTCGTACCAGCCGTAGTCAACGGGTCTGCGATTTTTACGTGTATTCATAACATCCTGTGGTGTTATTTCATTTCTGAACCATTCCCCGTGCTCAGAAAACACACTTTCGTAAATTCCCCAGAGGTAGTAGGCGTGGAAATTATACACATCCGTGTTTTCAGGCAGTGTTTCTTTTACCTGACAAGGTCCGGCTGTATCGTAGGCAAATATGAGATTCGGGTGTTCCTTCTGCAGAAAAGTTATCACTTCAGTATGCTGTTTGCCGAATATTGTGGCTTCTTCATTTGTAACATTTTTGTTTGCTCCCCAGTCACGCTCACCGCAGTAATACGGGTGCTCATTTACTTCGTTGAAGATTTCAACAAATGCAATCTGACTGTCAAGATTACGCTTTTCAAGTTCAAGCAGAATATAGTGCCAGAATTTTCCGAAAGCCTCAAATCTTTCTTCGGGAGGAATGGAAAATAATTCATCTGCAACGGGGTTGCCTGCTTTGTGGTACCAATAGGTGTGCAGATAATACCATTGAGAGAGAATGACATAAATACCGTATTTCTTTGCACATTCAAAAGTTTCAATCAGTCGGGAAAGAAGGTCACACGGGCCGCCGTCACCGATAATGTGCTCCTGACGGGGAATTTTTTCGTATTCGCCGAACATATCGCCTATGTTAAAGGGCTGACGCAGATTGCCGTCAAGGTCGTGAATAAGTCCGGCACCGCTGTCAATGCGTATACAGTTGAAGCCTCTTTCAGCGTGTTCACGCATAGCCTTATCAATATCGTAATACGGTGAGTTTTCACCCTTTGTGCCGTAAATCAACCACAACGGAAAGCTGATAGTAAGCCTTTCAGGAAGCCTGTCGAATGCATGATGTTTCATAATACCACCTCGGGGTTATTATAGCATTCATTTCAGATATTTTCAACAAATACAAAAAATCCCCGCCTATGCTTAGGTGGGGATTAGTATATTATACTATTCCGGAGAAATTAGTCCTTAACAGTTACCTGTAGTGCAGTTGCTAAGGTGGGAAAATATTATACTTTTGTTTTTATCAGACCGTGCCTGTTGCAATAAATATACAAATCACCCCTGCCTCGCAACTGCATTCGTGTGTCTGCATTGCCTTCGGGATAAAATTTTGCAAACTGTACTCTGTCAGTTGTTAAATATGCAACAAAGGAAATATGGTGTTCTTTGGTCATATCGTGGTTTATGGTTATGAAATGTTCATCCTCAACCTTTTCTATTGTTATTTTATGATTCTCATCCGGTTTTTCTGCTTCAAGAGGTGGCAAGACAATTCCACAGCAACTTATGACTGCATCACCTACGGTTCGGATGATATTTCCACACAGAGGACATACATAAAACTTTGAACGCAAAATATTTGAAGAAATGTTTTTATTTATAATAGTATCACCTGACATCAATTCCATCACTGAAACTCCCAGAGTTTTTGCTAACGGCTCAATTAAAGTTATATCGGGCAATCCTTTTGCAGTTTCCCATTTTGAAACAGCTTTGCTGCTGACACCAAGCATATCTGCCAACTGTGTTTGTGTAATTCCTTTTTTCTCACGCAAGGTTCTGATTGTTTGTCCTGTTATATAAATATCCATAATTGTCACCTCTTTATGTGATAATTATAACGCAGTAATAAGGATACTTCAACCTACTTTTCGTAGATATAAAAATCCCCGCCGATTGCCCGGTGGGGACGATTGTTATATTACGATATATTCAGAAAATTAGCCTTCCTTAATAGGACAGTTAACAAAGTGGGGAAAAACTTCATTACTTTATGCCATACCTTTCTTTGATTCGTTTTAAAAATGCTGATGCATCGTCTCGTTCTTCTTGTGTGTTTCCCCACCAACAGTCACAGAACTCAAAATCAGACATTATACCCAAAATCTTTGGAGTGTATACTCTTGTAATTCTTAAATTTTCAATCAAATTGATTGGTACACTATCAACATAATATCTTCCGCCCCGACTAAGTTCCAAAACGGAAATTTCCGTTTTGTTTTCGTCAGGCAATCTACTGTCCCACAAACGACCGCAAAGATACACATTTGTATTGCCTTTAAATGCCGCAGTTCCATATCGAAAAACACCATTTTCGTCAATGCGGTTTTTCTTTATATTACCGGCAACGGCATATCGCCATAGGTTCCCCATTTTCTCACCTCGAAATTATTTGCTCAGTTTAATATAGAAGTACTCGATAGCATCTGAATAAACACCAAAGTCCACCCCATTGCTTAAATGAAAATGTATGTTGTCAGGAAGAGAGTTTGTTTCTGCTGCAATTTTTGCTTTCGCTTTATCAAACCTGCTCAATGAAAAAGGATAACAATCGGTATTATCGACAATGACTTCCTGCACTGTATATCCCTCATACTTTAACTGAAACTGTTCAGAGAGGTCATAAAAATAATTATCGCCAACAAGTCCCATATTGCTGGGCGGAAAATCTTTGGTGCTCTTAATCTTGATGTCCCACAAATTAATTGCGCTGAATTCTACCATACCCGTTCCGTGAACACAAAGTTCTATCGCAATATTATCGAGAACAAAGATAACAGGTCCACCGAAATAAGAAAAATCGTAATAATTGTCATCCCGATGCAATGACTCCAAATATCCCTGTAAATAAGCATAAACCTTTTTTAAGGTACGGTTTTTGCAAAGTTCATTCAATTTATCTTGTAACTCTGTGTACGAATAATAAAATTGTCCTTCTTCGTCGGGAGTTATTATGGTGGAGTAGTTGACTTTTCCAAATCTGTTGTTAGACATTGCCTCACCTCGCAATGTAATTATAACATAACATCTGTCCAATAAAAAGGACTTTGTAAAAAATCCCCACCGATTTCTCGGCGGGGACGATTGTTATATTACGCTATATTCAGAAAATTAGCATTCCTTGATAGTTGCCTGTGGGCTGCGCATAAACGAGGGGATTAGTACCATGCTGCAATACATTCCGTAGGTACTTCACCACTGTTGAACAAATCACACAATTTTTTTATTGCATGATTAGCATAATAATGCCACATTGAACCTTTTATTGCGGTGGGGAATTCTTCTTCTGTCAATGGAGGTTCACCATTTTCTGCCCGCATTTCGTTTATTGCATTTCTCATATTATTTAATTCATCGGCAGTAGTATGACATTCATAATCATCTTCCGAAACTTTTTCAACCCAAACAGATTCTGCCGCTGTATCGACAATAATTATTCCTGCATCTTTTGAAAAGTCCCCTTCGGGAATATATTCGTAGGTATATTTATTGTCGGCTCTTTCTTTTAGTCTGCATTTTACCATTATCTTCACACCTCAATTGTATTATACTATGCTATCTGTCCAATAAAAAGGACTTTGTAAAAAAATCCCCGCCGATTTCTCGGCAGGGACGATTGTTATATTACGCTATATTCAGAAAATTAGCCTTCCTTGATTGCTGCCTGTGTCGCAGTTCTGCTTGGTTGGCAGTTTACCGCCAACCACAGAAACAGAACTGTTTTTTCTTCTTTTACCCTCGGTTTTCATATGAAGAGGGTCATTGGGGTCGCCGTCAAAGCGAAGATACCAGTCGAAGCCGTCTTGTCTTACTACAATCTTCACTACAAAGGCCTCAATCACACTTTCGGGGATGTCGTTTTCATCCGCATTTGTGTACTGTTCGAGAGCGTATTGAAGCACCGTCAGCTTGTCCCTGTAATCTGTAATTACAGGCTCTTTGTTAAGCTTTAGCTGAAGCTCTTCAATTTCGGCAGAGAGCTTTGCAATCTCGTCTTTCACCTCGGCAGTTTTCTTTGTGTAGGATTCTTTATCAATTTCACCCTCTGCCCTCATATCAATGAAATTGCTGAGCTTCGTTCTGTGCCGTTCAATCTCTCTGCACTTTTTCTCGATTATAGCCGCATAATCCACATCATCCTCTTTATCGTCAATGTGAGCCTCGAGCATTGAGTTGGCAAGAGCCATCACCTTATCCTTTTCCGAAAGATAATTGCGGAAAATATAATTTGCCATCATCTGCAGCTTCCACTCGGGAATCATTGGCACACAGCAGATACCGTCGAGAGGTAAGCCCTTTTTCTTTCGGCTTTCATAAGATCCGGTACGCACCGAGTCATAGCACTGATAACCGATAATGGATTTATCTCCCTCTTTTCTCCAGAGCTTCGTATTGAATCTGTGACCGCATTCACAGATAAGGAGCTTTCCCCATACTGTTGTTCTAGGTCTTTTGCCTGTTGTACTTCTTCTGCCTGTGTTGAGATTTTTCATCTGAGCTGTTTTACTTGCCATAATTAATTGCACCCTTTCAAAGTCTTCTTCAGATATAATCGGCTCGTGTCTTCCCTTTACCTGTATCAGTTCAACCTCACCGTAATTCTTAATCTTTTTCTGTGTGAGATAGTCGGGAGTGTATTCCTTGTGGTAGGTTATGATTCCGCAGTAAAATGTGTTTTTCAGCACGTGGCCTATTACGGTTTCGTACCACCTTGTTTTGCCCATAGCAGTTTTTCTGCCTTGGCGTTCAAGCTCTTCCTTTATCTTGGTAAGGCCGTTGCCTGCAAGATACATATCATATATAAGCCTGACCGTTTCAGCCTGCTCCGGGTCGATAATGAAATCTACCTTTTTCTTATTGTCGGGCAGAAGCTCCTGATGTCTTCTGTAGCCTAAAATATTTCCGTTGCCGTAGAATGTGCCGTTGTTCATCGAGGTCTGCTGACCGCTTTTCACTCGCACCGAGGTTTTACGGCTTTCGTCCTGAGCAAGAGTCGCCATAATGGTAAGACGAAGCTCCCCGTCTCCGTCAAAGGTTTTGATGTTATCGTTGATGAAGAACACCTCAACGCCCTTTGCCTTCAGATCTCTTGTGTACTGCAGAGTGTCAACAGTATTTCTCGCAAATCGTGACACCTCACGGGTGATAATCATATCGAACTTTTTCTGTTTGGCATCGCGAATCATTTTCATAAACTGCGGTCTTTTCTCAGCAGAGGTACCCGTGATACCCTCGTCAATATATCTGCCGACGAGCTCCCATTCAGGTCTTGCAGCAAGGATTGGCTCATACCAATCCAGCTGATTTTCAAGAGCCGAAATCTGTGCCTCGTGCTCCGTGGAAACTCGGGCATAGATTACAACTCTGCGCTTTCCGAAATCAGAATTTATCATTCACATTCCTCCTTTATCTGATTGTGGTTTCCTTTTACAAATTCGGTTTCATCAACAATGTCCGCATATTCGCTTAAGATATTGCGAAACATATACTCGGGAATCTTCCCGTCCCTGAATAACTGCTCAATGAGCTTCAACGCCGCAAAGCAGTAATCAGGATTTTTGCTTAAATCATTTATATCAATTTTACTCATACTTGACCTCCTTATCAAAGGTGCGAATTATCTCGCACCTCTGTCTTTATTTCTCTGTCGCTGTAAAAAACGACTGTAATACTCACAAGCCTTGAGAAGAAAATCCTCACGCTCTTTGGGAGTAGTACAGCCTTTAAGATATTTATCGACAACTTCAACCTTGATTTTTATTACCTCTTTCTGATTTGCCTTGGGTTTTACCATTATTGAAAAGATTTGGTCCATATCCAACATTCCTGCCTGAGATAGGTTTTTCATCTCCTGAGCCTGTGAAAGTGACGGAGTTGCTTCCTCGGTTTCAATTGTTTCAAGAAGCCACTTCTGCTCATCTTCGGTAAGATAGGAAAGCTCAACTGCAGGCGTGAGCGCAATTCTTTCCTCATCTACCATTTTCAATAGCTCAGGGAGCAGGTTGTTAAGGCGAATATATCTATGAATTTGCCTTGCACTGTCAGTTACACTTTCTGCGATTTCTTCATCTGTACGAGAATTTGTGCCAACTTGGCACGAATTTTTTGCAGGTCTGCCTGCAGTCTTTTTCATAGCATCCATTTTTAACTTATAAGCCTTTGCCTTTTCACTTGGTAAGATGTGTTCTCGCTGAAGATTACTGTCCACAACCGCTATTTCTATTTCGGCAGGTGTCATTGTGACATACGATACGGGAACAACCTGAAGACCAAGCTCCTTGGCAGCGTGTAGTCTTCTGTGTCCCGACACCAACTGAATCACATCGCCACGTCTGCCCTGACGGCTGACCACCAGTGGTGTCAGAATTCCGTATTCTCTTATACTTTCAATGAGGCTTTTCATTTCCTCATCATCACGCACCTCAAAGGGATTGTTTTCAAAGGGTACGATATCCTCGGGGCCCACATAGCTTAACCCCTGAATGTTATTAACTTTATTCATATTTATCTCTCCATTTCTCTGTTTTTGATTTTCTGTTTTACTTCGAGTGCATACTCATTTTCGAGAATGCGAACAAGTCTTGATGACTCTTTTTCAATGTCTTTTGCAGTTGCGATATCCTCGCGGACAACTGCAAGCTCACCCGAAAGCTTTCTTCTTTCGGCTTTGTACTCCGCCTCAATTTCGGGTGTTGCTGCACGGCGTATTTTATTGTCAAGCTGTTTCCTCTGTTCAAGAAGTTCGTCCATCTTTGCTTGCAGAGTACCGATAAAATAAGAGAGCTCCTCGACAGTTTCAAGCTTGTAAGCTGTCAGGAACTCTTGTTGTTTGATATATTTATCGAGCTTTTGCATCTCGAATCTCAGCTCGGGTGATATGGGTAGCTGCTTTTCCTCAGGCTTTGCCAGCATCAGCTCAAGAATTGCAAGTAACGCTTCAAACAGCACTAAAATGCTGTCTGCCCATGTGGGCTTTCGTTTTCCGTAAATTCTGTATACAGGAAAGTAGAATTTTATCTTCGGTGGGCGTGTATATCTGTTTTCATAGATTCTTTGCAAAATCCTTTGCTGTGTGTATTCCTCACCGAAGGACTTTAAGCGTATGGGCTTATTCCTGCCCGGTACATATATTGACGGGTACTCATTGAAAATTCCTCGGTTGAATCGGTATCCCATATCAATCATATTCTGCATAAAGGACTGCGGACTGTATGAGTGAGCAATGACCATATCAATATCCCCCTTTACAATATCCGTCTGAGTTAGTCCGCCGTTCCTGTGTACCCAATAAACCGAGCTGCTGCCGTGAAAGGGTGCATTTTCAAGAACGCTCTTACCAAACTCTCTGCACACCTCATCGGACACCTCACGAAGATTGAGAATGTCCTCTGTTTTGTGCCTGAACTTTTCACCATCAACAAATGACACAGAATTAAATACAAAGTGATTGTGTAGATGTGTTTGAGTGTTGAGATGAGTTGTAACTATGATTTCGTACCTGTCACCCCATAAGCGCTTTGCAGTTTCAACACCGATAGCGTGGCACTCCTCGGGAGTAACCTCACCATCCTTGAAGCTTTGGTAGCCGTGATATGCGACTACTTTATCCTTTTTGCCGAACTGCCTTTTGGTTTCGGTCATCATTTCATAGGCTCTTTCAACCTCACAGTTGATACCGGTAACGAATAATTCATTATCCGTTTTCTCCTTATCACTTGCATAGTCGATTACATTCTGAAGCGATGTTTTTTCCGGATTCTCTGCATAGTCCAAGACCTTTTTAAGAGAGCCCGACACCTTCCAAAGGCTGGTCGTGGCCATTATTTATTCCTCCTGTAAATTTCTTTCGGCTCGTAACCAAGGCAGACCTGTCTGATATATTCAGATAAGCTGAGTCCGCATTTATTTGCCTTGGCAGTAATCTTGATTTTTTCTTTCAGAGTAACCCTTACATAGATACTCTTATTTCTTGTTTCGTCCATACGAAACCTCCTTCATTTGATATTCGGGGTTTAAGGGACCGCCCTTCCCATTGGAATTTGCTATACAAATTCCCTGCTTGTTACACCGTAAGACACTAATCTCACGGTACAAATTCATGTTTGTAAGTTTTATTAAGCATTTGACTCTTCTCCTTCCTTTTGAGATATGTATTATAGGAGAAAATAAATCAGCATTCATTTTCGGGCATTAAAAAGCACCCGATACAAAAGTAACAAGTGCAATATATTTCTCCTTATGTTGAAAGTTGTAGTGTGAGTGTGGTATAATTCGTCTTAACATACTTTGATTTGATGAGGTGTGAATATGAACAGGCCATACATCATTTGCCATATGGTAACCTCTCTTGACGGGAAGGTTACAGGTGATTTTTTAGGGAATCCCGAATGTGCAGCTGCTTGCGAAACCTATTACGAGATTAACCGTAACTTGAAATCAAACGGATTTATCTGTGGCAGAGTCACAATGGAAGGCAGCTTTACAGGTGGATATTATCCTGACCTTTCAGAATATGAGCCCGTGCGTCACGATATGGATTTAAAGATGGATTTTATTCTTGACGATATGACCGGCTTTTACGCTGTTGCTTTTGACCCAAAGGGAAAGCTTGGTTGGAAGTCGAATAAAATCGTCGACCCTGACGGTGACCCGGGATATGACGGTGCACAGATTATTGAAGTGCTGACCGAACAGGCAGATGAACGATATTTAGGTTACCTTGAAAGCATGGAAATCTCGTACATATTCGCAGGCGAAACCGAAATCGATGTTGAGCTTGCACTCTTCAAGCTTAAAAATATTATCGGATGTGATACTCTGCTTTTAGAGGGCGGAAGTATTGTAAACGGATATTTTCAGAGAGCAGATGTTATTGATGAGCTGAGCCTTGTTGTTGC
>JAFUIY010000128.1 GCA_017473925.1 Clostridia bacterium
AACAAACTTCGTAGGGCGGGTTGCCCTCAACACGCCGATTGCGTAATGTAATGTAGCAATAACGGTGGAACACCGTTCTATTGCAATAAACTCAATATTTGGATTTATCTGATAGTGGAAATCAAAGATTTCCAATTTGTCTTCGACAAATCGGAGGCTTGAGGGCAAGCCGCCCTACGAAATATGTTTGTATTACGACGGACTGCCAATGGCAGCTCCTACGACGAGAAATATATAATTATGCATTATGCATTTTGCATTGTGCATTATCCCGATAAATTCTGATTTTGAAGGTGACCCTATGATAATCCGAACAATCCCTCTCGGGCCTGTGAGAGCCAACACTTACATTGTAACAGATGAAAAAAGCGGCAGCACATTCATTGTTGATGCAGGTGCTTACAATCCGAGGCTTGAAAGGCTTATAAATGATAAGAAAATTGAATATATACTTCTCACTCACGGTCATTTTGACCACATTATGGGTGTGAGTGAACTGAAAAAGCGTTTTCCTGATGCAAAGGTCTGCATTCACGAAGCTGATGCACCGATGCTCAGTGATGACATGCTCTCTCTGGCATTTGCATTCGGTGCAGGTGTTGATAAAGACCTGAAAGCAGATATCATTCTTCATGACGGTGATGAGCTGCCTTTCGGTGATAAAAAAATCAGAGTCATTCATACTCCCGGTCACACAAAAGGCGGTGTGACATATATGATTGATGACTGCATGTTCACGGGTGATACTCTTTTCTGCGGCAGTGTGGGCAGAACTGATTTTCCCGGTGGTGACAGCAAAGAACTCAATGATTCCATCTGCCGTCTTTTTGATATTGACGGAGATTTTAATGTCTATCCCGGACATGATATGAACACAACTCTTTCAGATGAAAGAAAAAATAACCCTTATGTTGATTGGAGAAAATAATGACCCTTGCCGTTCTCGGACATGATTTCAGATATGAAACAGAAAATGTCATAAGAATATTCTTTCCCCTTGAAAAGATAAATGTAGTAAGCGAGTTGCCCGAAGTGACGGACGACTGTGTTATCACATACCTGAAAGACGGAATAATAGGCTGTGAAATCAATATTTTCTGCGGAAACGGCAAAAGGGAAGTGTCAGTTGAGAACAAGGACGAAAAAGAGCAGGAGCTTATTCTTGCCCGTCTGCTGTATGATATTTTTACATCACTTACGGGAATTGTTCCGTCATGGGGTGTCCTGACAGGCGTCAGACCCTCAAAGCTTATGCGTACTCTCATTTCCGAAAACGGTGAAGAATATGCAACCGACTATTTCAGGAATGAACTTCTTGTCAGCGACAAAAAAACAGCCCTTGCACTTTCCGTTGCAAAGGCTGAGGACAGAATAATTGCTCTTTCGGGTGAAAAATCATATTCTCTTTATGTTTCAATCCCTTTCTGCCCTACAAGATGTTCATATTGTTCCTTTGTTTCCCATTCAATTGCTCAGGCAAAGAAGCTTGTTCCCGATTATGTAAGACTTCTCTGTGATGAACTCAGGGAAATTTCCGTTATTGCAGATAAAATCGGCCTGAAGCTCGAAACAATCTATTTCGGCGGAGGTACTCCCACTTCTCTCGATGAACAATCTCTCAGAGCCGTTACCGATGCCGTAAGTAAATATTTCGATGTGAAAAATGTCCGTGAATACACGATTGAAGCAGGCAGACCCGACACACTCAACAAGGAAAAGCTTGAGATTATGAAGAATGCAGGTGTTACGAGAATCAGTATTAATCCTCAGACATTCAATGCTGACGTGCTTGAAAATATCGGCAGAAAGCATTCTCCCGAAATGACTGTTGAAGCATTCCGTATGGCAAGAGAAGCCGGTTTTGATAACATCAATATGGACTTCATTGCAGGTCTTCCCGGTGATACATATGACAGCTTCAGAAACAGTATTGATACGGCAGTTTCACTTTCTCCCGAGAATATAACCATTCATACTCTTGCACTCAAAAGGGCTGCAAACATCGTAACAAAGGGTCAAACAGATTCGGTTTACAGAGAAACTGCAAAAATGCTCGATTATGCCGATTCTGCTCTTCATTCAGAAGATTATTTCCCTTATTATATGTACCGTCAGAGCAAAACTGTCGGTAACAATGAGAATGTGGGCTGGAGCAAAAAGGACAGAGAATGCCTCTATAATATCTATATGATGGAAGAAATCCATACGGTTCTTGCTGCAGGCGGAGGAGCCGTCACAAAGCTGAAATCACAGGAAGACGGCAGAATTGAAAGAATTTTCAATTTCAAATATCCGTATGAATACATAAGCAGATTCGATGAACTGCTTGAAAGAAAAAAATATATCTATGAATTTTACGGGATGACTGAAAATGAACATTAAAAAGGAATTTGTTTACGAAAAAATAGAAAATGTCCCCTCATGTCATGCATCAACCGTGTTGCCTTTGCCTGACGGCAGAGTCATTGTTGCATGGTTTGCAGGTGAGCACGAGAAAAACGACAATGTGCGTATATGGTTTTCTGTAAAAGAAAACGGAAAATGGAGTGAACCTGCAAAAATTCCGTCAGAAGAGAATGTTCCCCATTGGAATCCCGTTCTTGATATGAGAAATGACGGTGTGATAAGGCTTTATTTCAAAAAGGGTAAGGAAATAAAGGACTGGGTTACATGGTACTGTGATTCTGCAGACGGCGGAAAGACATGGACTGATGCCCGTATTCTTGTTCCCGATGATTATTCAGGCGGCAGAGGTCCCGTCAAGAATAAATGCATAAGAACCTCTCAGGGGCTTCTTCTTGCTCCTGCATCAAGCGAGATAACAAGACCCTTGTGGAGATGCTTTATTGATGTTTCCCGTGATGAGGGTGACACATGGACAAGATGTGATTATATTGTAAGACCGAGAAAGAATTTCGGTCTTGTGCGTATGATTCAGCCCACACTCTGGGAGGATGACAACGGAAATATCCATGCCCTTATGAGAACCGACAAGGGCAGAGTCTATAAAAGTCATTCATATGACGGAGGACTTACATGGTCAAAGGCTGAAAGAACCGATATTCCCAATAATAACAGCGGTATCGACTGCGTAAGAGCCGATGACGGGAATATTTATCTTGTATATAACCCTGTTGAAGAAAATTGGGGAGGCAGGTCACCCCTCGAGCTTGCCGTTTCCACGGACAACGGCGAAACATTCAATACTGTCTGTGTTCTCGAAAACGAAAAGGGCGGGGAATTTTCATACCCTGCAATAACTTTTTATAATAATAAACTTTATATAACATATACATATAACAGAAAGAAAATCATGTACTGTGAAGTCGGGAAAGAAGGAAATAACTGATGGCAGGACGAAAAAAACAATCACTTTTGAACGGTGCACTTGTCCTTGTTGTTGCAACTGCATTCGTTGAAATTGTAGGTGTGCTTTATAAAATACCTCTGACGGAGCTTATCGGCACAATAGGCAGAGGTTATACCGGCACGGCATTCAATCTTTACATTCCCATACATAATATTGCCCTTGCAGGACTTCCCGTTGCAATTTCAAAGCTTGTGGCTCAGAGTGTTGCCGAGGGTAAATTCAATAATGTAAAGAAAATATACAAAATAGCGCTCAGGATGTTCTTTGTTGCAGGTACTGTAGGTTCACTTCTTGTTCTTGCTCTCGCATACCCTTACGCAAAGAGTATGGATGCTATGGCTTCATTGCCGTCAATTATAATGATTGCCCCCGCTGTATTCGTATGCTGTGTCATGGCGACATACAGAGGCTATTATTCGGGACTCCGCAATCAGACTCCCACTGCACTTTCACAGATGTGTGAGGTCGTGGGCAAGCTTGCATTCGGTCTCGGACTTGCATATGTTGTGCAAAGATACGGTATGTCCTGCTTTGAACAGGGGCTTCCCGTATACGGTACACAGTGTGCAACTGCAGAAGAGGCAGTAATGGCACTTACACCCTATGCAGCTGCCGCTTCTATTTTCGGTGTTACAATGGGTGCTGTTTCTTCTCTTGTTTTCCTTGTTTTAAGGCATAAGCTTGTCGGGGATAAAATCACAAAAGAGGAGCTTGAAGGTTCTCCTGCTGCCGATACAGGTAAGAATATTGCCAAAATGATGCTTTCAATAGCTGTTCCTGTTGTTGTCAGCACACTTGTTATGAATATTACAAATCTCATTGACTCATGGTCAATTCAGGCAAGACTTCAGTATGCCGTTGATTCAGGCAGACCTATAATTGAAGCAATGTTCTATGATGCAATGAAGCTTGCTCCCGATATGGACAATGTTCAGCTCAAGTCATATCTTTACGGTGCATATGAAATTGCCCTTGACTTCAGAAACCTTGTTCCCACAATCACAACCACACTGGGTATGAGTGCAATTCCCGTGCTTGCCGAAGCATGGACACTCAGAAACAAGCTGATGATCCGTTCATCGATTGAATCTGTTATGAGAGTTGCAATGCTCATTTCACTGCCTGCAGGTATAGGCATGGCAATCCTTTCAAAGGACTTGCTCAACATCATGTACGGTGTTTCTGACAGTGTTACGATTTCAGCTAAGGTCATGGCTCTTTACGGCTGCTTTACATTCATTATGGCTGCCGCACAGCCTCTTATCAATATGCTTCAGGCTATCGGCAGAGCTGATGTCCCCATGAAGGCTGTCGGATTTGCTGCAGTTGCCAAAGTCGTTGTCAATTTCATCCTTGTCGGCATTCCCGGAATGAATATCTTAGGTGCAATTGTCGGTACATTCTGCTTCTACATTATTACTGTAAGCTATAACCTGAATGCACTCATAAAGGAAACAGGAGTAAAGCTCAGCTACAAATCCGTATTCTTCAAGCCGCTTCTGTGTGCTGCAATGTGCGGTGTGGGTGCATGGGCTGTATCAGGTCTTTGCAGAACAATTATGCCTGCATTTGAGCTCGGTTCAAGAATTTCATCATCAACTGTTTCAGCCCTTATCGGCATCATTGCTGCTGTTGTGATATATGTTCTTGCCCTGCTTTTCACAAAATCAATTGTCCGTGACGACGTAAAAATGCTTCCTAAGGGAGAAAAAATTTGTAAAGTACTTGAAAAATATAACCTGATAGGTTAAAATAGTACGGTATGAGTCAAAAAATGCAAAAAATGGGACGGAAAATTTGAAATGGCTGTTGACTATCCGATAAAAGATAAGTATAATATAGAAGACTTGCTCGCGATTATGCGTATTCTCAGAGCTCCCGGCGGTTGTCCCTGGGATGCTGAGCAGAATCACGAAACAATCAAAAAGAATCTTATTGAAGAAACCTATGAAGTCATAGAGGCTGTCAATAAGCAGGATACGGAGCTTCTGAAAGAGGAGCTCGGTGATGTTCTTCTTCAGGTGGTTTTCCACGCTGCAATGGAAGAGGAAAAAGGTGCTTTTGATTTTACCGATGTCGCAGACGGAATCTGCAAAAAGCTTATAGAACGCCATCCCCATGTTTTCGGTGATATCACAGTATCGGGAACAGACGACGTTCTCACAAACTGGGATGCTATAAAGCGTAATTCCAAAAAACAGAAGACAACTACTCAGGCAATGGATTCTGTTCCCAGAGAATTACCTGCACTCATGCGTGCTGCAAAGCTTCAGTCTAAGGCTGCAAAGGCAGGTGCCGAGCTTCAGTGCGATGTTGCAGATTATATTGCAGGCAAGGCTTCAAAGCTTTCTGACGGTATAAATGAAGACAATCTCGGTGAGCTTCTTTTTGCGGTTACTGCTGCAGCAAGACAGCTCGATATTGACCCCGAGGAAGCACTTACAAAAGTTTCCGATGATTTTCTTGCATCATTCGGGGAATACGAAAAAAGCACAGAGGATAAAAAATCAGTTGTGCTTTATAAATAAGCAACCAAAATATTGTATAAAATAGATTTGGAAGATATAATAAAGGAGGAAAAAAGATAATGAAGAAGACAGACCTCGTTGCTGCAGTTGCAGCAAAGGCAGAGCTTTCAAAGAAGGATGCAGAAGCAGCTGTTAACGCTGTTGTTGCTGCTGTTTCAGAAGCTCTTGCTAACGGTGACAGTGTTCAGCTTGTAGGCTTCGGTACATTCGATGTACGTGAACGTGCAGAAAAGCAGTGCCGTAACCCCAGAACAGGCGAAACAATGACTGTTGCTGCTACAAAGGTTCCCGCTTTCAAGGCAGGCAAGGCTCTCAAAGACGCTGTTGCAAAGTAATTCAATCTTTTCCTTATAAAAGAACAGAGAAGCTTTTCGGCTTCTCTGTTTTTTTTACTTATACAGTCTTATGCTTTTTATAATGGGATTTGACCTTGACTGAGTGATTAAAATATCAACCTCATCTGCATCAAGACCTTTGGGGAATCTGAGAATTCTGCATGCACCGATACAAGTGCAGTCCTTTACATGCTTACCGTCTGCAAAAAGGGAGAAAGACTCAACTCTTTGCGAATATCTTATGTCTTCTTCAATAACAAGGGTTCTGAATTTTCCGTTGGGACGAAGTCTTATTGCAGCTTCATCATTCTGCATCATGAATGAATCCGTTCCCGGCACACATTCTTCACCCTCGGGAGATACAAGCGATAAATCATAGGGCATATTCTCTCTGAATGTATCTTCGATTATTTTTGTGAACTCCTTAAGCACTTTTCTCTCACGGGGATTGATAAGTCCGTTTTTGTCTGCAGGCACATTCAGAAGCAGCGATGCATTTCCGCCGACTGTGTTGAAATATATGTCTGCAAGCTCCTTTGCAGTTCTGCACGGAGACTGACTGCGTTCCTTGTAGTAATCGTCATTCTGCCAAAACCAGCCGTAATTGATTGAAACATCAGCCTCGGCAGGACACCATACAAGATTTGCTTTTCCTTGAAGCTTTTCACGGCTTGCGATGTCTTCATCCGTTCTGTCAAAGCATTCAATGCCGTGAGCTTCATTTTTCTGTGATTTTTCGGCAATTGAGTCAAGTGTATCGTCTGTCCAGGGGATAACACTCCATTCGGATTTTCTTGTTTTTCCCGCTTCATTGCCTATCCATCTGACATCGGGACCGCAGTTTGCAATTATTGCATCGGGCTGATGCTTTCTGATAACTTCATAGTATCTGTCCCAGTCGTATTTCTGTTTTCTGCCGTCGGGACCCTCTCCGCATGCACCGTCAAACCAGAAACAGAAAATATCGCCGTAAGAAGTGCAAAGTTCCGTCAGCTGATTTACAAAATAGTCGTTGTACTCATCAGAGCCGTATGTTTTTTCGTGCCTGTCCCACGGTGAAAGATAGATGCCGAGCTTCATGCCGTGCTTTTTACAGCTTTTAGCAAGCTCCTTCACAACATCCTTTCCGTAAGGGGAGTTCATGACATTGTGGTCGGTATATGCCGTGTCAAAAAGGCAGAAGCCGTCATGATGCTTTGCTGTGAAAATTATACCTTCAGAACCTGTGTTTTTAAGTATTCTGCACCACTGGTCAGTGTCAAGCTGTGAAGGTCTGAAAACCTTCAGGTCTTCGGTGCCGTCACCCCATTCTCTGCCCATAAAAGTGTTCACACCGAAGTGAATGAAATTATAGTATTTCATTTCGTTGAATTTCAGCTGTCTTTCTGACGGGCGTACTGTAATATATCTTTTTATTTCATCGTTTGAAAGGGGAGCACCGCCGTTGTCGGTACACCATGCGTGACGGTATTTCATATTATAACCTCTTTTTATCATTTCTTAAATACAAATAAATACTCGTGTGCAATTAATAAAAAGTTATATTTCACACTGTTTGTTTTCCAATAACCTGTTGCTTTACAGTTATGCTGTTCCTTAATGATCAGCTCTTTAAGTTTAAATCCTGCATCTTCAAAGATTCTCATAACCTCAAAAGACATAGGTATCATATGACCTTTTTGACGTGTATCTCCCATCAGAACTGCACAG
>JAFUIY010000129.1 GCA_017473925.1 Clostridia bacterium
ACAATATCTCTTGTTTTGTGTTATACTATTCATGGTGATTGAGTCCTCTCTGTTTGATTTGTTTGTGGTGAACTTATTCTAACAGTTCTCAATCACTTTTTCTATTCTATTTTAGTCTCACATCTATTGTAACTCTACAAAAATTCAGTAAATTATATATAAAGATACTTGTTTTATATGAAGATATGGTGTAAAATATGGTCAGGAGTATAAAATAACAAAGAGGTGTTAATTTTGGATAAAACACAGAAACGATGGTCGTTTATTGTAAATATCTTATATTTCGGCATTTTTATTGCTGCATTTTTCCTTTTCATGAAGTATGCCTTCAGCACTCTTCTTCCTTTTATTGCTGCTCTTGCAATTGCAGCATTTCTGCAGAAGCCTTTGAAGTTTATAACAGGTAAGTCTGATAAAATTCCTTACGGAGCAACAAGTGCTGTATTGGCTGTTCTTGTATATGCTGTCTTTATCGGTGTGCTTGCACTCGGCGGAGCAAAAATTGTCAGCTCACTTGCTGAGCTTGTCGGTTATTTCACAGCAAGATGTTCAACACTCGGTGAATTTTTTGACGTTCTCAAATCAGGCTACCTGCAGCTTGAAATATCAAACATGCTTCCTGCTGAGGCGAATAATGCTGTGATAAGTGCTATTGACTCTTTCAGTGAATTTGTTGTCAGCGGTCAGATTTTCAATACAATTACAGATAATATTTCAAACCTTATCAGTCCTATCGGCAGTGCGATTTCAAAGGTTCCGAGTATAATTGTGGGCTTTGTTGTAAGTATTGTTGCAACATGCTTCATGACCTCATCCTATGATGATATAAAGCATTTTATTATAAGACAGTTCAGTGATGAAAATCAGGAAAAGCTTTATAAGGCAAGACATATTGTCATTACTTCTGTAGGTAAAATGATAAAGGCTTATGCCTCAATTATCGGCATTACAACATGTGAGATTTTTATAGGACTGAGTGTACTTAAGCTTATTGGCGTTTATGACGGTACGCATGTCTTCCTTCTCAGCTTTATCATTGCTCTGATTGACATTATTCCTGTTCTCGGCACAGGCACGGTTATGCTTCCCTGGAGTGTATATTCATTCGTGACAGGCAATATCGGAATGGGTATAGGCTTGCTTGTTCTTTATGCTGTGATAACTGTTATCCGTCAGGTCATCGAGCCTAAGCTTGTTGCAGGTCAGGTCGGCATTTCACCTGTTGTTACCATTATGGCAATGTTTATCGGTGTAAAGATATTCGGTGCAATGGGTATTTTTATTCTTCCGTTTATCGTTATAATCATCAATCTTCTTAATGAAGAAGGTATTATTCATCTTTTCAAGACAAAAAAGAAAACGGAATGATTTTCTTCAGGACAGGGAAACTTGTCCTGATTTTTTATTTTAAACAGATTGATTTATTCATATAATAGTTGTAAAATAATAAAAAACAATTAAATGAGGTATGTAGTATGCCCCTTGTGAAAATGACAGAGCTGCTCGGTTGGGCAGAAAACAATAATTGTGCAGTCGGTGCATTCAGTGTCGGTAATATGGAAATGATTATCGGTGCCGTAAAGGCTGCCGAGGAAATGAATACTCCGATAATTTTACAGATTGCAGAAAAAAGAATGAAGCAGTCACCTATGCATCTTATGGCACCCATGATGGTTTCTGCAGCGAAAAATGCAAAGGTTCCCGTTGCCGTACATCTCGACCACGGACTTACTATGGATTGTATAAAAACAGCACTTGAATACGGCTTTACCTCAGTTATGCTCGACGGCTCACTTCTGCCTTTTGAAGAAAATATTGAGCTTACAAAAAAGGTCCGTGCAGAGGCTGATAGATACGGTGCTACGGTTGAAGGAGAGCTTGGTGTTGTGGGCGGTAACGAAGGTGACACTGCCGTTCATAAAATTCAGTGTACTGACCCGGCAAAAGCACTTGAATTCTGCGAAAAAACAGGTGTCGACTGTCTTGCTGTTGCAATAGGAAATGCTCACGGCAATTATCCTGTTCTTCCTGAGCTCAGATTTGATGTGCTTGAAGATATTTATAAAAGAGTTTATACTCCTCTTGTGCTTCACGGAGGTACGGGGATTACAGACGAAATGTTCAGAAGAGCAATTTCTCTCGGTATCAGAAAAATTAATATTGCTACCGCAAGCTTTGATGCTCTTGCAAAAAATGCGAAAGAATATACGGAAACAACAGATAAGCCCGATTATTTTACACTTTCACCCTGTATGGCAGAGGGTGTATATGAAAATGTGAAAAAACATATTGCAATTTTTCTTAATAAGTGAGATTTGAAATGGATAAATTAGTATTTAATAAAACAACAGCTGAACCAATTACATTCAGAAACGGAAAACTCAGAATAATTCATATCACGGACACTCATATCGGTTCCGATAATGAGGAAATGACGCTCTGTCTTATTGCTCAGGCACTTGACAGAGAAAAGCCTGATGTCGCTGTTGTGACAGGCGATAATGTTTCTTCTGATTCAGGAAAAGATGAATTGCTTGCAAGAACAAGGCGTTTTATGCAGGTGTTTCAGGACAGAAATATTCCCGTTGCTCTTACATTCGGTAATCATGATTCTGAAACAGGTATAGTGACAAGGCAGGAGCTTATGGCTTGTTATAATGAATTTCCCTGCAGTATTTCGGTTGATGAGGGCGACATAATGGAGGGCTGCGGAACTTATAATGTTCCCGTTCTTGCATCAGGCAGTGATGAGGTCAGATTCAATCTCTGGATTTTCGATTCGGGAGATTATGATGATGAGGGTAAGTATGCCAATGTTACCGAAGAAAAGATTGAATGGTACAAGGAGAAAAGCAGGGAATACGAGAATATGTACGGTAAGAAAGTGTATTCACTGGCTTTCCAGCACATAATTGTACCTGAAGTTTATGATGCACTCAAAAATGTAAGCCGTATGACACCGTATACATATAAGGGCATTTATGACCATGACGGTTATTACAGGTTCAATCCTGAAATGCATAATTTCGGGGTTCTCAAAGAGCCTCCCTGCTGCGGTGCAATCAATCACGGTCAGTTTGATGCTATCGTTGAACGTGGTGATTGTCTTGCAGTCTTTTCAGGGCACGACCATACAAATGCATTTGGTGTGAAATATAAAGGTGTTGATATTGTCAATTCACTCAGCACAAGGTATCAGGATGACTGCTTCTCAACACAGTATGGTTACAGAATAATTGATGTGGATGAAAATAACACATCGGTTTACACATCGAAGGTTGTGCATTGGTATAATATTTACAAGCCTGAAAATCTGTTACAGTATAAAAATAAGGGTGACCTTGTATATAAAACTGCTGCATCTGTTGCACTTAAAGGTCTGAGAGAAAGATTCCTTAACGGAAGCGGTCATCTTATTGTCAGAGTATTCGGTCTTCGTAAGGTTAAATATAAAGATTGATAAATACAGTCGGAGGTGAGTCCGATGAATAACAATGTTGTATATGAAAACAGAATAAAGCATGTTGAAGTATGGGCAGAGGATTATCTGAAGCCTATTCCTCATCTTCATAAGGAGCTTGAGCTTATTTATGTTGTCAAGGGTGAATCCCACCTGTTTATTGATAACAGAAAAATGACAATTTCTGACGGGGATCTTTTTATATGCTTTCCCAATCAGATACACTGTTATGAAAGCTCTTTGCACGGACAGTATTTTCTTTTTACAATCAGCCCTGATTTCTGTATCGGAATAAAGGATGTGCTTTCGGATAATGTTCCTGAAAACAATATTCTGAAGCTGAGTAAAGATGATGATATAATAAAAACTTTGTTTTCTGCTGTCACTTATTACGGTCAGTATAAGGAAACATACTATGCAGGCTGTATAAATCATGCACTTGCCATGATTCTGCAGAAAATTTCAATCACACCACGTATCAAAAGCAATTCTGCAACACTCCAGAGTATAATCAAATACTGTACAGGCAACTATTTATCGGATATTACTCTTGATGATATGGCAAGGGAGCTTCACCTGAGCAAGTATCATATTTCACATCTGCTTAACAGTAAGCTCGGTATAAGCTTTTCAGGTTATATCAATATGCTGAGAATCAACAATGCATGTGAGCTTCTCAGACGGACCGATAAAAGCATTGCAAGTATTTCTGAGGAAGTGGGCTTCGGCTCAATCAGGACATTCAACAGAGTATTTATGCAGATTATGAAAACAACACCATATGAATACAGAACCCATAATTGAAGATGCCGTTTACCGGCGTCTTTTTTTTGTCAGTTTTATCGCAATTTTTGACTATAAATTGCAATATATTTGACTTGATAAGATATGTAAATGCAAACTATAATATAATTAATATATCATTTTATATCTTAAAGTATAATTTAAAATAATTATCCCTGTTTCTGACCATATTCAGGGGAAAAGGAGAGCATAATGAAATACATTGAATTTGACAGCACAAAAGAATTTGATCTTATTCCTCTCGGCAGAGTTGCCATTGACTTTAATCCCACAGATATGAACAAGCCTCTTTCAGAAAGCAGCAATTTCAACAAATATGTCGGCGGTTCACCTGCCAACATTGCTGTCGGTATGGCAAGGCTCGGAAAGAAAGTCGGTTTTATCGGCAAGGTATCCGATGATCAGTTCGGCGATTATGTAATCAACTATTTCAAGAATGACGGTATTGATGTAAGCCATATCACACGTTGCACAAACGGTGAAAATCTCGGTCTTACTTTCACGGAAATCAAAAGTCCCACAGAAAGCAGTATCCTCATGTACCGTGAAGGTGTTGCAGACCTTATGCTTCATCCCGATGATGTTGACGAGGATTACATAAAGAGAACAAAGGCTCTCCTTATTTCAGGTACTGCACTTTGTCAGTCACCCTCAAGAGAGGCTGCACTCAAGGCAATGATGCTTGCAAAGAAGAACAATGTTCCTCTTATCTTTGATATTGACTACCGTTCCTATACATGGAAGAACAAGGATGAAATTTCCGTTTATTATTCAATGGTTGCAAGAAATGCCGATATCATTCTCGGTTCAAGAGAAGAATTTGACCTTACTGAAGCTATCACAGGCGTTTGTGCTACTGACGAAGAAAGTGCAAAGCTCTGGTGCTCATACGGTGCAAAGATAGTTGTTATCAAGCACGGTAAGGACGGCTCAACAGCATATACAAATGACGGTAACAGCTATTCAATCAAGCCTTTCCCCGTTCAGATGCTCAAAGGCTTCGGCGGCGGTGACGGCTATGCTTCATCATTTATCAGAGCACTCATTGATGGTTGTGAGCTTATTGAAGCTCTCGAATACGGTTCAGCTTCTGCATCAATGCTCGTTTCTGCTCACAGCTGTTCAGCTGCAATGCCCTCTCTTGAAGCTGTAGAAAAATTCATTGCAGAAGAAAAGGCACTCTACGGGGAGATGGTTGCCCGTGCTTAAAGAGAAATTCTCTCAATTGCCGAAAGGCTTCAGAATTATGATGATTTTATTGATTGTTGTTATCTGTATTGCAGTTGTTGTCGGCATTTATGCGCTGTGTGTCAACGCTTATATGGTCAATTCCACAGAGGACAGAATTCTTTCTGCCGAGGACTCAGCACAGCTTCAGGATGTTGACTGTATACTTGTTCTCGGAGCAGGTGTTCACGGTACAACACTCAGCCATATGCTTGAAGACAGAGTGCTGACAGGTATAAAGCTTTATGAACTCGGCTCTGCACCTAAGCTTCTTATGAGCGGCGATCACGGTCAGGATGATTATGACGAAGTAAATGCTATGAAGGATTATGCCAAGGATAAAGGCGTTCCGTCAGAAGATATTTTTATGGACCATGCAGGTTTTTCCACTTATGAATCGATTTACCGTGCAAGAGACATTTTTCAGGCAAAAAAAATCATAATCATATCTCAGAAATACCATCTGCACAGAGCATTGTTTATAGCTGATTATTTAGGTCTTGAGGCTTACGGTGTTGACAGTCAGCTCAGACCTTATGCTGCAGATACTAACATATACAACACAATAAGAGAATTCCTTGCAAGAAACAAAGAATTCATATATGTAAGACTCAATCCCGTTCCCACTTTCCTCGGCGAAGCAATTCCCATAAGCGGTAACGGTGATGCGACAAATGATAGAGAAGGTGCATAAATGTTTGAAGTACCCGTATTGAACGAAAATAACGAAAAAATCCTTTGTGAAAGAAACGGTAAAAATTCTGATATGCTCATGACAATCAGGGTTAAATACCTTAAGGCAGGGGAGAGTATTTCATTCTGTGAAAAAGAAGACGAAACTGCTGTTCTGCTTGTTGCAGGTGCTGTTACCTTTGAATGGAACGGCAACAAGGAAAGCGGTAAGAGAAAAGACCCCTTTGAAATGAAGCCCTATTGTCTTCATGCTTCAAAGAATACACAGTTTACTGTTACGGCAGATGAAGACAGTGAAATCGTGATTCAGCAGACAGATAATGAAAAGGAATTTGCCCCTGTTTTCTATAATCCCGATAATTGCCTTTATCAGGAATTCGGCAAAGGTCAGTGGGACGGTGCAGGACACAGAGTAGTGTCAACAATGTTTGACCCCGATAATGCCCCCTATTCAAATATGGTTATGGGGGAGGTTTTCAACAAGCCCGGCAGATGGTCAAGCTATCCTCCTCATCATCATCCTCAGCCGGAAGTTTATTATTACAGATTCGACAAGCCTCAGGGCTTCGGTGCCTGCTTCAATGCAGATGAGGTGTACAAGAGTGTTGATTCCTCTGCATGCTTCATTCACGACGGTGAAGACCATCAGCAGGTCGTAGCTCCCGGTTACAATATGTATTACGTATGGATGATCCGTCATCTTGACGGTGATCCGTGGTATAAAACAACAAGATTCGTTTCTCCTGAGCATGAATGGCTCATAAAAATATAATTCAGGAGGTAAGTGTAAATGCCTTTAATGACAACAGCTCAGGCACTTGTAAAGTTCCTTGACAATCAGTATGTTTCCTTTGACGGCGTAGAAAACAAGTTTGTTGACGGTATTTTTACTGTTTTCGGACACGGTATTGTTGTAGGTCTCGGTCAGGCTCTTGACGAAAACCCCGGTTCACTTCGTGTTTATCAGGGTAAGAATGAGCAGGGTATGGCTCACGCTGCAACAGCTTATGCAAAAGAAAACAACAGAAGAAGAATTATTGCATGTTCATCTTCAATCGGCCCCGGCAGCGCTAATATGGTAACAGCTGCAGCTACTGCAACCGTTAACAACATTCCCTTGCTGCTTTTCCCTGCTGACACATTCTCAACCCGTCAGCCCGACCCCGTACTTCAGCAGTTTGAACAGCCTCATTCACTTGCAATCACAACAAATGACGCATATAAGGCAGTCTGCCGTTACTGGGACAGAATCACAAGACCCGAACAGCTTATGTCTGCGATGATAAATGCTATGAGAGTTCTTACTGACCCCTCATGCACAGGTGCTGTTTGTGTTTCCCTCTGTCAGGATGTTGAGGGTGAAGCTTACGATTACCCCGAAGAATTCTTTAAAAAGAGAGTTCACAGAATCACAAGAGTAACTGCTCCCGATGAAGAAATTGAAGATATTGCAGAAGTTATTGCATCTTCAGAAAAGCCCATGGTTATCTGCGGCGGCGGTGTCAGATATTCCGAAGCAGGTCAGGCACTTGTTGAATTCTGCGAAAAGTTCAACATTCCTTACGGTGAGACTCAGGCAGGTAAGAGTGCAACATGCTCTTCAAACCGTTACAATATGGGCGGTGTCGGTGTTACAGGTAACTCATCAGGTAACGATGTAGCAAAGCTTGCCGACTGTATAATCGGTGTCGGTACAAGATTTTCAGACTTTACAACAGCTTCAAAGTCACTCTATCCCGAAAAGAAGATTGTCACAATCAATACATCACGTTTTGATGCATATAAATTAGGTGCAACCAAGGCTGTGGGTGATGCAAAGGCTACACTTCTTAAGCTTACAGAAGTTCTTTCAGCAAAGGGCTATAAAGCTGCATATACAGATGAATTCGATAATGCTAAAAAAGCATGGAATGATGAAATGAATATGCTTTCATCCTATACATACGATGAAAACTTCAGGCCTCTCATCAATGCCCGTTATGACAAGACAATTCCCGAATTTGTTGAAATGTACGGTTCAGCACTGACACAGACTCAGGCTCTTGCATTTATCAGAAACAATATTGACAAGGACGCAGTTGCAGTTGCTGCTGCAGGCTCACTTCCCGGCGATATGCAGAGAATGTGGACGACTGAGAGTCTTTACACATACAATATGGAATACGGCTATTCCTGTATGGGCTATGAAATTGCAGGTGCATTCGGTGCAAAGCTTGCTCATCCCGACAGAGAGGTTTATGCTTTCTGTGGTGACGGCAGTTATCTTATGCTTCACTCTGAGCTTGTTACATCAATTCAGGAAAATGCTAAAATCAATGTTCTTGTTTTCGATAACTCAGGCTTCGGCTGTATCAATAATCTTCAGATGAGCAACGGTATAGGAAACCTTGCAACTGAATTCAGAAAGAGAGACGAAAACGGCAAGCTCCTCGGCGACCTTATGCCTATGGATTTTGCAATGAGTGCTGCAGGCTACGGATGTAAGACATATACTGTTAAATCTCTTGAAGACCTGAAATTTGCTCTTGAAGACAGTAAGAAACAGACTGTTTCAACTCTTATTGATATAAAAGTTCTCCCCAAATCAATGACAGACGGCTACGGTGCATGGTGGAATGTAGGTCTTGCATCAGTCTCTGAAATTGAGAGTGTAAGGGAAGCATATAAAAACAAAACAGAAAATCTTAAAAAAGCGAGGAAGTATTGATATGCTTGACAAAAACAAAGTTAAACTCGGTATAGCTCCTATTGCATGGACAAATGATGACCTGCCCGACCTCGGTGCAGAAAACACATTCCAGCAGTGTGTATCTGAAATGGCTCTTGCAGGCTTTACTGGCTGTGAAGTAGGTAACAAATATCCCAAAGACCCCGATGAGCTTCATAAGTATCTTGACATCAGAGGAATTCAGATCTGTAATGCATGGTTCTCAACATTCCTTACAACAAAGCCTTATGAAGAGACAGAGTCAGAATTTATCAAGCACATCACATTCCTTAAGGCTATGGGTGCAAAGGTTGTCGGTGTTTCAGAGCAGGGACACTCAATCCAAGGTACAGATAAAGCTGTTTTTGATGAAAAATACGTTATGAATGATGAAGAGTGGGATATGCTCTGCACAGGTCTTAACAAGCTCGGCAAGGTTGCAAAGGATATGGGAATCACGCTCACATTCCATCATCATATGGGTACTGTTGTTCAGACTGCAGAAGAAATTGACAGACTTATGGAAAATACAGATCCCGAGCTTTTCAATCTTCTTTTTGACTCCGGTCATCTTGCATACTGCGGTGAAGATTACATGGCAGTTCTTAAAAAGTACATAAACAGAATCAAGCACGTTCATCTCAAGGATATCCGTCCCGAAGTTGTAGCAGAGGTTAAAAAGAACGGACTCAGCTTCCTTGAGGGTGTAAGAATGGGTACATTCACAGTTCCCGGTGACGGAGCAATTGATTTTGAGCCTATCTTCAAGGTTCTTGAAGAAAACGATTATGAGGGCTATGTTCTTGTTGAGGCAGAACAGGACCCCGCAAAGGCAAATCCCTTTGAATATGCAGTAAAAGCAAGAAAATATATTGCAGAAAAGTCAGGACTTTAATATAAAGGAGAAACGAAATGGAAAAATTACAGTATTTTGTAAACGGTGAATTCAAGGATTCCAAGACAGATGTGTGGTATGACCTCCATAATCCCAGCACAGGTGAAGTAACAGGTCAGGCTCCCTGCTGTACAAATGACGAAGTTCTTGAAGCTATCGCAGCAGCTAAGGCTGCATTCCCCGCATGGAGAGCAACTCCTGCTATCAAGAGAGCTCAGATTATGTATAAGGTCCGTGACCTTATCATGAAAAATATGGAAGAACTCACAATGTGCGTTGCCAAGGAAAACGGCAAGGTATGGAGTGAAGCAGAAGGCGACGTTCTCAAGGCAAAGGAAGGCACAGAGCTTGCAACTCAGGTTCCCTCACTTATGATGGGTGAAAGCCTTATGGATGCATCAACAGGTTATGATACAGTAAAATACCGTGAAGCAATGGGTGTTTTCGCAGGTATCGTTCCCGTTAATTTCCCTGCAATGATTCCTTTCGGTTGGATGGCTCCCACTTGTGTTGCATGCGGTAATACAATGGTTCTCAAGGCTGCATCACTCACACCAAAAACAGCAATGATGTTTGCAAAGATTTATAAGGAAGCAGGTATTCCTGACGGCGTTATCAATATTGTTACATGCTCGAGAAACGAAGTTAACACAATTCTTGACCATCCTGATATTGTAGGTGTTACATTTGTCGGCTCAACACCCGTAGGTCTCAAGGTTTATGAGAGAGCAGCAGCTGCAGGCAAGAGAGTTCAGGCTCTCTGTCAGGCAAAGAACCATGCACTTGTTATGGAAGACTGTGCTCTTGAAAGAACTGTTGCAGGTGTTATCAACTCTGCATACGGCTGTGCAGGTCAGAGATGTATGGCTCTTTCATGCTGTGTTGTTGAAGAAAGCATTGCTGATAAATTCGTTGCAGAGCTCAAGAAGCAGGCTTCTAAAATTAAGGTCGGTCCCTCATGGGATAAAGAGTCAAAGCTCGGACCTATCACATACAAGAAGCACTATGAAGAAGTCATTGCAGACATCGATAAGGGTGTTGCAGAGGGTGCAACTCTTGTTCTTGACGGCAGAAACTGTAAAGTTGAAGGCTATGAAAACGGCTACTTCGTCGGTCCCACAATCTTTGACCATGTTACAGAAGATATGACAATCGGCAGAGACGAAGTTTTCGGACCCGTTCTTTGCATCAAGCGTTGCAAGAATTTTGAAGAAGGCCTTAAGATAATGAACGACAGTCCCTATGCAAACGGCTCCGTTATTTATACACAGAGCGGTTACTACGGAAGAGAATTTGCCCGTCATACACACGGCGGTCAGGTCGGTATCAATGTCGGTATTCCCGTACCTGTAGGCTTCTTCCCCTTCTCAGGTCATAAGCAGTCATTCTTCGGCGACCTTCATTGTCTTGGCAAGGATGCATACCGTTTCTATACAGAAAGCAAGGCTGTTACAACACACTGGTTCTCAGAGGACGAAAAGAAGGCTCTTGAAGTCAGCACATGGGACGGCACAATCTGATTTATATCATATAATTGAAAGGAAAAGACAATTATGCTTAATATCGGTATTATCGGTGCAGGACGCATCGGCAAGGTTCATCTTGAATCAATTTCATATCATGTAAAGAATGCAGTTGTAACTGCGATTGCAGATCCTTTTATGAATGACGAAACAAAGGCATTCTGTGAAGGCTTCGGTGTTGAAAAAATCTATACAGATTACAAGAAAATCATTGAGGATGAAACAATTGATGCTGTTCTTGTCTGTTCTTCAACTGATACTCATGCTCCCATTTCAATTGAAGCAATCAATGCAGGCAAGCATGTTTTCTGCGAAAAGCCTCTTGCAAACACAGTAGACAAGATTCTTGAAATTGCAGATGCTCTTAAGGCTCATCCTGAGGTTAAATTCCAGGTTGGCTTCAACCGTCGTTTTGACCACAACTTTGCAGCAGTCCGTAAGGCATATGATGAAGGCAGAATCGGTGATGCACAGATTCTTAAAATCACATCCCGTGACCCTCAGGCTCCTCCTGTCGGCTACTGTGCAGCAAGCATTTTCCTTGATATGACAATCCATGATTTTGATATGGCTTGCTTCCTTACAAACAGCGATGTTGAAGAGCTTTATGTTTATGCTGATGCTCTTATCAATCCCGGCATCCGTGAATACGGTGATTTTGATACAGCTATCATTTCAATGAAAATGGAAAACGGTGCTCTTGCCGTTATTGATAATTCCCGTCAGGCAATGTACGGCTATGACCAGAGAGCTGAGCTTTTCGGCTCAAAGGGTATGGTTGCAACTGCAAACGATACACTTTCAACAGCAGTTGTTTCTGATGCTAACGGTGTTACAGGTGAAAAGCCCCTTTATTTCTTCCTTGAAAGATATATGGGCTCATTCTCAGAAGAAGTAAGACAGTTTGTTGACTGCTGTGTAAACGACAAGGAAACACCTGTAGGAATTCACGCAGGTCTTCAGTCTGTTAAAATCGCTCTTGCTGCTGAAAAATCAGCAAACGAAGGCAGACCCGTCAAGCTTTCAGAAATTCAGTAATAAAAATTTTAGACCGTCATCCGGCGGTCTGATTTTTTTTAAATTTACTTGAAAACTTTGTTTACCTATTATATAATATCTTCGAAAGAAGTGGTGTTTTATGAATAAACTCAGAATCGCAATTGTCGGTTGCGGAAATGTCAGCAAAATGCATTTTGAAGCAGCCTTTGAGAATGATAAATGTGAGCTTGTTGCCTGCTGTGATATCGTTCCCGAAAAGGCTGAAGCAATGTCTCAGCTGTATGGAATAAAGTCTTTTACTGATTTTGACAAAATGCTTGCTGAAAGTGATTTTGATGTTCTTCATATCTGTACACCTCACTATCTTCATGCCCCCATGGCAATTGCAGCTATGAATAGGGGTAAACATGTTTTTTGCGAGAAGCCCCTTGCAATTCACTATGAAGATGCAGTCAGAATGTGCGAATGTGCAGAGAATAACAATGTTTATCTTGCCGCATGCTTTCAGAACAGATATAATCTTTCTTCTCAGTATCTCAGAGATCTCGTAAAGAGTGAAAAGCTCGGTAAAATTGTTGCCGTGAAGGGCAATGTAACATGGGACAGAGATGAAGATTATTATTCTGACGACTGGCACGGCACTCTCGAAAAAGAGGGCGGCGGAGTTATCATAAATCAGTGTATTCACACTCTTGACCTTATTCAGTGGCTTGTCGGTTCAGAGGTTTTGTCCGTTGACGGCAGTATTTCTCAGAAAAGACTCAAAGGCAAGGTTGAAACAGAAGACACAGCGGATGCACTTATTAAATTTTCAAACGGTGTTGAAGCTCTGTTTTACGGCACTTTATGTTATAAATCAAATTCATCTGTATTCCTTGAAATCCTTTTTGAAAACGGCAAGGCCGTGATGTATGATGACCTTGTTATTACAGACGAGAAAGGCAACAGGGAAGTCATCGCACTGAAAAGATCAACCGATGCAAAGAATTACTGGGGTACAAGCCATAAAATTATCATTGATGATTTTTATGATTGTATTATCAATAAAAAAGAGTTCCTCGTAAACGGGAACTCAGGCAGTGTTGCTGTAAGGATTGTTGACGGGCTTTACAAGTCAGCCCGTAAAAAATAATATAAAATTTTTTATAAAAAGTTATTGACAATGTATGTTAGTGGTGATATACTTTATTCATCACTTTAAAGGAGTGAAGAAAATTCACTCCTTCTGAATATTTAAAAGGAGATTTTTGCTATGTCAATGGATTTCAAACGCAAGCTCCCGATACCCAAGGAAGTCAAAGAACAGTACCCCGTATCAGAAGCTATTGTAAAAACAAAAGAAATAAGAGATGCGGAGATTAAGAATATATTTACAGGTAAGGACGATAAGTTCGTTCTTGTTATCGGTCCCTGCTCTGCAGACAGAGAAGATGCAGTGCTTGATTATACCTGCCGTCTCGCAAAGCTTCAGGAAAAGGTAAAGGACAAGGTTTTTATTATTCCCCGTATTTATACAAACAAGCCCAGAACAACCGGTGACGGTTATAAGGGTATGGTTCATCAGCCCAATCCTGAAAAAGACAGTGACCTTTATGAAGGCATTCTTGCTATCAGAAGACTTCATACAAGAGCAATTGAGGAATCAGGTCTTGTATGTGCTGATGAAATGCTTTATCCTGAAAATTACAGATATCTTTCCGACTTGCTTTCTTATGTTGCAATCGGAGCGAGAAGTGTTGAAAATCAGCAGCACAGACTCACAGCCAGCGGTATAGACATTCCCGTAGGTATGAAGAATCCCACAAGCGGAGATATTTCTGTTATGATTAATTCAATTACCGCTGCACAGCACAGTCATACATTCATTTTCCGCGGATGGGATGTTACTACAAGCGGTAACCCGATGGCACATGCTATTCTCAGAGGCTATGTTAATAAGCACGGCGAAGCAATCCCTAACTATCATTATGAGGACCTTGCACATCTCTATGAACAGTATGCAGCAAAGGGTCTCGAGAATATGGCTCTTGTTGTTGATGCAAACCATTCAAATTCAGGCAAAAAGTATCTTGAGCAGATAAGAATTTCGAAGGAAATTCTTCATTCCTGCCGTCATAATCCCGACATAAAGAAGATGGTTAAAGGTCTTATGATTGAAAGCTATATTGAAGACGGTACTCAGAAAATCGGTGAGGGTGTATATGGTAAATCCATTACAGACCCTTGTATCGGTTGGGAAAAGACAGAAAGACTTGTTCTTGATATTGCAGATTTACTTTAAAATAATTATACCGTATCTCTCAGTGAGATACGGTATTTCTTTTATTCTCTTATAACAAGGTCTGCATACACAGGGTAGTGGTCAGAAACAAATCTGCCGTCAATTCCTGCAGTTACAACCTTATATGTTGTAACACCGAAATTATTGTTTATGAAAACATAATCGAGAATTCTGCCTTCGTTTTCTGACGGTACAGTATCATGGAATGTAAGATAATCCATAGTATCGGGAGCAATCTTTTTTGTATCCCACAGAATTTCCGATTCAGCCATGAGCTTATAGGCTTCATCGCCTTCTTTTATATTCATGTCAGCCGTGAAAACAACAGGAAGAGTATTATACATCTGAGTCTTTTCGAGAATAAGCTTAACACTGTTTTTTCGTGCTTCTGTGCCTTTGTGGTCAAAGTGTGAATTGATATGTAAGTACATGGCACCTGTTTCTTTGTTTTCAAGAACAGCCCATGTGCAAATTCTGTTCATGCTTGCATCCCAGCCCACGGAAGGCTCTTCAGGTGTTTCGCTGAGCCAGAATGTGTCAGAGTCATAAACCTCGTAAACATCCTTAAGATAGAAGATTGCAGAGAATTCACCCATATTTTTACCGTTTGCTCTGCCGACTCCTACATAATCATAAAGGTCGCCGAGCTCTCTTTTCAGATATCTCATCCACGTGGGAGTTGCTTCCTGTACACCGAATGAATCAGGCATGCCCTTTTTTATTGTTTCAATGACTTCATCATTTCTTGAGCTTCTGAGTATCATTCCGAGATTTGTACATCTGATATTGAATGTCATGACACGGATTGAGCCTTCTGCCTTCTCTTCAAAATCCACAACCTGTGCAGGTGGATTTTCTTCGCTTGTTTTTTTGTGAATGCTGTTGCTTATCAGAGGCATAATAACTGTTGTGACAATTATTGCAACCAATGCGGCAGCAGAAACCGTAATAAGTATGATTTTTTTCTTATTCATTTTGTTTATCCTCAATGATAATTATTTGATTGTGATATCAGCATAAAGAGGGAAGTGATCAGAAACATAATGACCTTCTGTTGCAGCTGTGACAACTCTGTAAACTTCAGCATCGAACATATTGTTTATCATGATAAAATCAATTACAGAGTCTGTATGTACAAAAGGCATTCTGTCATGATATGTAAGATAATCCATTGTATCCTCTGCAGCATGCTTTGTGTCGGAGAATACTCCGGCATCAATAAAGCTTGTATAATAATCAGAACCCTCAGAGAAGTTCGTGTCAGCAGTGAAAACAACGGGCAGATTACCGAATTCCTGTGCTTTTTCGTTGATAAGCCTGCCGCTGTTGTATCTTACTTCATCATTTGCAAAATCAAAATGTGAATTCATATGAACATAAACTTCTTTTGTTTCGTTGTTTTCAAGAATAACCCATGTGCAGATTCTGTAGCAATCAGCACCCCAACCCATTGAGGGGACTTCGGGAGTTTCCGAAAGCCAGAATGTACCGCTGTCAACTGCAGTGTATTTATCTTTAAGGTAGAAGATTGCAGCATATTCGCCTGTGTTGACACCGTCATCTCTGCCTACACCTACAAAAGCATAGTCATCAAGATTAGCTTTCAGATAATCCATCCATTCGGGAGTAGCTTCCTGAAGACCGATTGAATCAGGTCTTCCTTTTTCAATTACAGCTTCTATATCATCGTATCTGTCTTCTGCTGTAAGATTGCCGAGGTCCCCGTAACGGATATTGAATGACATTACTCTAATTGAGTCTTCGTCTTTTTCACTGAAATCGGTACATACTGCGGGTGGGAACAATGAATCACGGAAATCTGCAATTGTGTTGTCAAAATCAGTTATCAACGAACTGAAAAATGCAGCAATAGCCATAAATAAAGAGATGATTTTGTTTATAATCTCCATTCGTATCACACCTTAATTCTTTTTTTATATAATAATACAATAATAGTTGGATATATTCAAGCATAATGTGAAATTTTTTCTTTAAAATTAAAATAATATCGGTATATTTAACATTGATTTTTATTATAGTATATGATAAAATTTTACATTGGAATTTGAATTTGAGAGGAAAAACAATGGCTGATCTTAGAACAGAAATAAACAGAAGACGTACATTTGCTATAATTTCTCATCCTGACGCAGGTAAAACAACTCTTACCGAAAAGTTTCTTCTTTACGGCGGAGCAATTCAGTCAGCAGGCTCAGTCAAGGGTAAAGCCAGTGACAAGCATGCTGTTTCTGACTGGATGGAAATTGAAAAACAGAGAGGTATTTCAATTACATCATCTGTTCTTCAGTTTGAATATGACGTTTATTGCATAAATATTCTTGACACTCCCGGACATCAGGACTTCTCTGAAGACACATACAGAACACTTATGGCTGCAGACAGTGCTGTTATGGTTATTGACGCCGCAAAGGGTATAGAGCCTCAGACAAGAAAGCTTTTCAAGGTCTGTGCTATGAGAAACATTCCCATTTTTACATTTATCAATAAAATGGACCGTGAAGCAAGAGACCCTTATGAGCTTCTTGATGAGCTTGAAACAGAATTCGGTATCGGCACATATGCAATGAACTGGCCCATAAGCTGCGGCAGCAACTTCAGAGGTGTTTATGACAGAGAAAAGCGTCACATTCTTGCATTCAACGAATTTCATGCAGGCAGAAGAAGAATCGAAGGTATTGAGTGTGATATAAACGACACTGCAAAGCTCGATGAGCTTATCGGTGAAGATCTCAGAACCACACTTGTTGACAATATAGAGCTTCTTGATATTGCAAGCAATGATTTTGATATTGAAAGAGTCAGAAACGGTAAGCTTACACCCGTATTCTTCGGCTCGGCTCTTAACAACTTCGGTGTTGAGCCTTTCCTTCAGAGCTTCCTTGAAATGACATCAGCTCCTCTTTCACATAAAACCAATGAAACTGTTGTTGCCCCCTTTGATGAGCATTTCTCTGCATTTGTTTTCAAGATTCAGGCAAATATGAATAAGGCTCACCGTGACAGAATTGCTTTTATGAGAATCTGTTCAGGTAAGTTTGAAAGAGGTAAGGATTACCTCCACGTGCAGGAAAACAAGCTTATAAAGCTTTCACAGCCTCAGCAGATGATGGCTCAGGAGAGAGAAATCATAAACGAAGCCTATGCAGGAGACATTATCGGTGTTTTCGATCCCGGTATATTCTCTATCGGTGACACAATCTGTGACCGTGATATGAAGGTTAAATATAAGGGTATCATGACATTCGCACCCGAGCATTTTGCTGAAGTTGAGCAGATAGATTCAATGAAGCGTAAGCAGTTTTCAAAGGGTATGAATCAGATTGCTCAGGAGGGTGCAATCCAGATATTCTTCCTACCCGAAACAGGTATGGAAAGAGTTATTGTCGGCGTTGTCGGTATGCTTCAGTATGAGGTTCTTGAACACAGAATGGAAGCAGAATACGGTGTTAAATTCCGCAGAAGAAACCTCAATTATCAGGTTATCAAGAGAATTGTTTCTTCACCTGTTCATCCCAAAGAGCTTGACCTTACAAATTCTATATGGGTTCAGGATGTCAGAGGCAGAGACCTTCTGATATTTGCAGGCTCATGGTGTGTTGACTGGGCTCTTTCACATAATAAAGGTCTCGAGCTTGATGATTTCGAAGATCTCGAAGTGCTTGAATAATATTTTTTGAAAGGCATCCGTAAGGATGTCTTTTTTGTATTGACACATAAATCTGAAAATGTTAAAATCAAATAAATGAGGTGATGCAATGTCAACCCCCGGAATGAATAAAAACGAGGTCGTTCTGCAGAGCTCCGAAATGTCAAATTATGTTTTTCATGACAGACGTTATGTTGATAACAGAGAGACTTTTGCATATCTGCTTAATGACATTTCCAATGTCTTTAATATAAACGGCTATAAGGACCGTTTTATATGGGACGTTGTAAAGATTGACTTTAAGGTCAATGCTGCAGCAAATATCTTCACAGGTGCATGGGATATTATCAATGACCCCATTATCGGTACCCTTGTTGACAGAACCCGTACAAGATGGGGTAAATTCCGTCCCTATATGCTGTTTTTCCAGATTCCTCTTACTCTTTTGGGTACGCTTTACTGGTTTATGCCTTATCTGTTTCCCGACAGTGCAGGTACTTTTCTTCCCAAGCTTATATTCTATTTTGCATTCAATGTCATAACAGAAACGGCAGGTACTTTTACTGCTGTAGCAAAAACAGGATATATGACCACAATAACACCGCATCCGAATGACCGGGCGAGACTCATAACGATGGCAGAATTGTGGACAGGATATATGGGTGAAGATTTACCGGGTATAATAATGGGTGTACTTCTTGACCTTATAAACAACGGTATTCTTCCTATCAAGCTGCAGACAGCATTCCTTGGAATGGGCTTGTTTACAAATATAGCATCATGCTGCTTTACATTCTATTTCTTCCTTGTTTCAAGGGAGCGTGTACCTCAGACTCTTGATATTCCCGATATAAAGCAAGGCTTCAGAGCTGTATTTACAAACTATCCGATTCTTCTTATGATTCTTGCAGATTTCCTCGGAATCTTCAGTATCAGTACAAGCACAACAAACTACTTTATTGATGTTCACGGCTCAGCAACACTTCTGACGATTCTTAACCTTCCCTCAAGTATGATAGGCAGCTTCAGCTATGCTTTTGTCAAGCCTATGCGTGCAAGGTTTTCCTCAAAAGCTCTTTGGGTCGGTGAAGACCTGTATACACGATTCTGGTGGATTCTGCTGTTTATCTTCGGTTCAATCAATAAGAATTACACAAAGACTCTGCCGATGTGTATTGCTTTCGGCATTCAGGCGTTCTTTGATAAATGGGCATTCGGTACAAGAAAGGTTATCAATGCTGAGCTTTACAATGAATCAATGGACTACTGTGAGTGGAAAAACGGTTACCGTATGGAAGCCACAATCGGCGTAGCAAAGGATATGATTATCAAAGTTAAGAATGTCCTTAATGCTTCCGTTCAGAATCTTATGCTCAGCCGTATAGGATATATTCAGGGAAAAACAATCGGTACTCAGGCAGATTCAACTAAATGGTGGATTTTTGCGATGTGTACGGGTATTCCTCAGATTACGGGTATACTCAGTGTCATTCCCAAGTTCCTTTACCCTCTTTCAAGAGAAAAGAGAGAAAGAATGTATAATGACCTTCTTGAAAGAAGACACAAGGTAATGTCTGAAGTTACCAATTGATTTAAGGTTTAGTTTTCAGAATACAGTCAATAATAAAATCATCCTCTGTATACATATTTCGTATACGGAGGATTTTTTTATGCAGTGGGGAAAAGTAGAGATATGCGGTATAAATACATCAGACCTTAAGGTGCTCAGAGAAAGTCAGAAAACAGAGCTTCTCAAAGAAGCAAGAAAAGGTAACAAAAAGGCCCGTGAGGAGCTTATACAGGGTAATCTGAGACTTGTGTTGTCCGTTATACAGCGTTTTGTCAACAGAGGAGAAAACCTTGATGATTTGTTTCAGGTAGGTTGCATAGGGCTTATAAAGGCTGTAGATAACTTTGATATAACTCAGAATGTAAGATTCTCAACATATGCTGTTCCCATGATTATAGGTGAACTCAGACGATATCTGAGAGACTATAATCCTATCCGTGTCAGCCGTTCTATGAAAGACACGGCATATCATGCCATGCAGGTAAGAGAAAGAATTCAGAATGAACAGAACAGGGAAGCCACAATTGAAGAAATCGCTAAGGAGCTTGATAAGCCGAGAGAGCAGGTAGTTCTTGCACTTGAAGCTATTGTCGAACCAGTTTCACTGTATGAGCCGGTATATTCAGACGGCGGAGATACTATTTATGTTATGGATCAGATAGGTGACACTACAAGCGAAAAAGACTGGATTGATGAAATGCTTATAAAACAGTCGATTCAGAACCTCCGTGACAGAGAAAAGAAAATTCTGAATATGCGTTTTATGCGTGGTATGACGCAGATGGAGGTTGCAACAGAGGTAGGTATTTCTCAGGCACAGGTTTCAAGGCTTGAAAAAAATGCAATCAGTAAAATCAAGAATAATGAATAAATGAAAAAGGAGTCAGCCGTTATACGACTGACTCCTGATAAATTATTTGGTTTATTTTTTTGATACAGCTCTCTGAATTGCTTTGATAACTTCAACAATCGGGATGATAAGGAATGCAAGACCGATTGCAATGCCGTAGTGAGCAATATCAAGATGTGAGAAGTCAAATGCCATTGCAAGGAAATCAACTTCAATAACAAGTGTTGTAAGGATGAGTGTTGCAACCATTGAACCGTAGAGAAGAAGGTTATGACTTCCTTTAACTGCCATTGAAATGATTGAGCCTCTCTGTGAACGCATGTTGAGTGAATGGAAGATTTCACACATTGACATTGTAAGGAATGCCATTGTTGTACCTACATGACCGGGGTCTGTGGGGAGCATTCCGTCGGGAGCTTTGAGAAGGGGAATGTTTGTGAATGTCCATTCTGCAAAAGGAAGTCCCCAGTTTACGCCGATGAAGTATGCTGCCATTGTGAGAATTGTTACAAGAGCGCCCTGATAGAGAACATCAATGCCGAGACCGCCTGAGAAAATGCCGTCTTTTGTGCTTCTGGGCTTTCTCTTCATAATATTGCTTTCGGGCTTTTCAACGCCGAGTGCAAGTGCGGGGAAGCAGTCTGTAACAAGGTTAATCCAGAGAAGGTGGGGAGCTTCAAGAATTGTGAAGCCGAGAAGTGTTGAGAAGAAGATTGAAAGAACTTCTGAAAGGTTTGAACCGAGAAGGAACTGAATAGCCTTACGGATGTTGTCATAAATTCGTCTGCCTTCGCCGACAGCTGAAACGATTGTTGCAAAGTTATCGTCAGCAAGAACCATATCTGCAACGTTCTTTGTAACGTCAGTACCAGTGATACCCATGCCGACACCGATATCAGCACTCTTGATAGAAGGAGCATCGTTAACACCGTCACCTGTCATGGCTGTGATGTAGCCCTTCTTCTTCCATGCTGTAACGATTCTTGTCTTGTGTTCGGGCTGAACACGTGCATATACGAATGTGTTTGTAACCACATTGTCGAATTCTTCGTCAGAAAGCTTTTCAAGGTCAGCACCTGTCATAGCATTCTTTTCGTCTGTGATGATGCCGAGCTCTTTAGCAATAGCGACAGCTGTATCCTTGTGGTCACCTGTAATCATGATAGGTGTGATACCTGCGCTTCTGCATTCGTCAATAGCAGCCTTGACTTCGGGACGGACAGGGTCAATCATACCTGTAAGACCAACGAATACCATTTCGTTTTCAAGGTCAGCAGGCTCTGTTGAAGCAGGAACTTCCGTGTATTTCTTCATAGCACATGCGAGAACACGGAGTGCCTTGTCTGCCATTCTCTTGTTTTCAGAAGAAATCTTTGCCTTGATTTCATCACTCATGGGAACAACCTTGCCGTCCATCTGAGCATATTTGCAAAGGCTGACAACGATATCGGGAGCACCCTTTGTGAACTGAACGATGCCGTTTGCTGTCTGGTGAAGAGTAGACATCATCTTTCTGCCTGAATCAAAGGGAGCTTCTGCAACTCTGGGCATCTTTTCCTGAAGGTCATTCTTGTTGAGACCGAGCTTGATTGCAAAGTTAACAAGAGCTGCTTCAGTGGGTTCACCTGTAACTGAGCCGTCACTGTTGACCGTTACGTCTGTACAAAGTGACATCATTGTTGCAAGATTCTTTTCATCTTCGCAGAATGAGTCAACAACAGTCATAACATTCTGTGTAAGTGTACCTGTTTTATCTGAACAGATTATCTGAGCACAGCCGAGTGTTTCAACAGCTGTAAGCTTTCTGATGATAGCATTTTTCTTGGACATTGTAGTAACGCCCATTGAAAGAACGATTGTAACAACCGCTGCAAGACCTTCGGGAATGGCAGCAACAGCAAGAGATACGGCAACCATAAAGAAATCAAGAACAGTGTGAAGTCCGAGTTCTCCGCCGCCGATAAATGTCTTTACAAGCTGGAAGCCGAAAATGAATACACAGATGCCGATAACGAGGAATGTAAGTGTTTTACTCAGCTGTGAAAGCTTCTTCTGAAGGGGAGTTTCGCCTTCTTCTGCAGTAGCGATAGCATCGGCAATTTTACCCATTTCAGTATCCATACCTGTTGCAACAACAACTGCTTTACCTCTGCCGTATACAAGTGTTGAACCCATATACGCCATATTCTTTCTGTCACCGAGAGGAACCTGTTCATCTGCTTTGCCGTTGATAACTTCAAGCATCTTTGTTACGGGAACAGATTCACCTGTAAGTGCAGCTTCTTCAATTTTCATGCTTGCACATTCAATGATACGGCAGTCTGCGGGAATAGCATCACCTGCATCAAGAATAATAACATCGCCTACAACAAGGTCTTCACTCTTTACAGCAACAACATTGCCGTCACGGAGTGTTTTTGTCGTCGCGGCGGACATTTCCTGCAAGGCTTCAATAGCTTTTTCTGCTTTGCTTTCCTGATAAACACCGAGAACTGCATTGATAAGAACAACAACGAGGATGATGATAACATCAGAGGGGAATTCCTTTTCCACAATTGCAAGAACTGCTGAAATAGCGGCAGCTGCAAGAAGGATGATAATCATCGGGTCTGTAAGCTGTGCAAAGAATCTCTTTAAAAGGGAATCCTTTTCAGCCTGCTTGAGCTTGTTTTTACCGTTTTTTTCAAGTCTATCAGCAGCTTCTGCTGATGTAAGACCTGCTGAAGATGAACCGACTTCTTTTAATACGGTATCAACTTCTTCTCTGTAAAAGTTCATTTTTTTCGCCCTTTCTTTTATACCATTAAAGAATATGTCTGCCTATAAAAAAACGCATACAGAAACCATCTGACCGGCAACTGTACACGAGTCTGGTTATTTAATTCGTGCCAAGCAGAATTACTGCCATGTATGTTGACACTGAAACACCGTATAGTGCAAACTACTCCCTCATGAGTATATTAATTTTAGACAATTTTAACATATTAAAAATTTGCTGTCAATAGTTTCAATTAAATTAAAGGTAGATGGTTTATATTTTGTAAAAAATCTGCACATAACTTTTATCTTTACAAAATATAGTTGTTATATTATAATAAAACTATATTAATCGGACGGGAATGAAATTATGCAGAAGCTTATGAGCCGTATGCGTGCGGCAATGGAAAAATATGAAATGATTGAAGACGGTGACAGAATTGCAGTAGGCCTCTCAGGAGGTAAGGATTCTGTTGCACTGCTGGCAGCACTTGCTGAAATGAGGAGATTTTATCCGAAGAATTATGAAGTAATTGCAATAACTGTTGACATGCGTTTTGATAATGCGGACACGGATTATACTGTTCTTGAGGAGCTCTGCAAGCGGTTGGATGTTCCGTTTATTGTAAAAAGAACCGAACTTGCAGATATTATCTTCAATATCAGAAAGGAATCCAACCCTTGTTCATTATGTGCAAAAATGCGAAGAGGTATTCTTCATGATGTTGCAATTGAAAACGGTTGTAATAAAGTAGCTCTCGGTCATCATATGGATGATGCCGTTGAAACATTTTTTATGAATCTTCTTAAGGGCGGAAATATAAGCAGCTTTTTCCCCGTTACATATATGTCGAGAAAGGATATTTATATTATCAGACCTATGGTCCTTGCATCGGAATCTCTTGTTGCAGGTGCAGTCAAGCATTGGAATCTGCCTGTCGTTAAGAGTAAATGTCCTATGGATAAAACAAGTGAAAGAGAAAAGACAAAAGAGCTTGTCAGGACTCTTAATAAAGAATACCCTCAGCTCAGAGAAAAGGTTATCGGTGCATTGCAGAGACGGGGAATTGATAATTGGTAATAAAATAATTATTTATATTTATTGATTAATTATTATTAATGTGATATAATTAAGTGTAAAAATATTATCCGGAGATGAAAACAATGAAATATCTTGTTGTTTTATATGACGGTATGGCAGATTATCCCGTACCTGAGCTTGACGGTAAAACACCTATGGAAGTTGCCGACAAGCCTAATTTTGATAAACTCGGTCAGAAAGGCACAGTCGGTATTGTCAAGACTGTTGCTGATTCTCTCAAGCCCGGCAGTGACGTTGCAAACCTCAGTGCACTCGGCTATGATGCAGAAAAGTGCTACACAGGCAGAAGCCCTCTTGAGGCTGTCAGCATCGGTGTTGACCTTGCCGATGATGATGTCACAATGCGTTGTAATGTTGTCACTCTTTCTAACGAAGAAAATTATGAAGACAAAACTATGGTTGATTATTCTGCAGGTGATATTTCCTCAGAAGACGCTGCAGAAATCATAAAGACCGTTCAGGAGCATTTCGGTAACGATATTTATAAGTTCTATAACGGTGTTGCTTACCGTCATTGCCTTGTATGGCACGGAGGCACAACAGACCTTGGTGATATGACTCCTCCTCATGATATATCAGGCAGGGTAGTCGGCGAATATCTTTCAAAGAGTGAAAATGCAAAAGAGCTTATCGCTATGATGAAAGAAAGCTACGATTTACTTAAAGACCATCCCGTAAACAAGAGAAGAATTGCAGAGGGTAAACGCCCTGCAAACTCAATATGGCTTTGGGGTGAGGGCACAAAGCCTGCACTTGAGGCTTTTGAAGAAAAATTCGGTCTTAAAGGAAGTATTATTTCTGCTGTTGACCTTCTTAAAGGTATCGGCGGCTGTGCAAAAATGAATACGCCTGATGTCGAAGGTGCTACAGGCTATATCGACACAAACTTTGACGGTAAGGCTCAGACTGCTGTTGATGAATTCAGAAAGGGTCAG
>JAFUIY010000130.1 GCA_017473925.1 Clostridia bacterium
ATTCTGCAATTATCTCACTATGCTTCATAACAACGCCGTACCAGTTTGTCATAACAAGGAAATTAGCCTTAACGGTAACGGTATCGCCGACCGATACTTTATCATAAATATCATCTGACGGGAAGATGCAGAGAGCATAGCATTCGCCTGTTTCTGAATCTGAAAGCTCAATGGAGGGCTTATTATGAACATCGGGGCCTACTGTTGTAACAACGCCTGTTACCTCAATTCTCTTATCCAGATACTTTTTATATGCAGAGCCTACATCATTGCGGAATTCATCGCAAAGAGCTTTGATTTCAAATGCTTCATCCTGTTCAAGTTCTGTCATATCAAAGTTTTCAATGAAAAATGTTTTTATTCCTATCGGATGCTCTGTGTAATACACAAGTTTTGATGTGTCAAGAGTGTCTTTTCCGTCTGTGTTAAGAATGATTTCTCCTGTATAAACATCAGAAGCACCGCTGAAAAAAGTAATAATTGCAACCATTATACATGCAAATTTGTTTAATATATTCATATTGAATCTTCCTTTCGCTATTAAATCTTAAAAAGCTTTTCAGCATTTATGTGGGCTATCTGTTCCTTTTCTTCTTCGCTCAGCGGTGCATTTTCAACAAACGGTAATGCACCCTCGTTACTGATAAAAGGACAGTCAACAGAATGAATTATTCTGTCTGCACCGAGCACTTCAACGCAGAATTTAAGCTGAGGATAATCAAATATCCCGCTGGGAGTTACATACACATTATCTCTGAATGTTTCAGTAACAGTTCTGCTGAGCTTTGTAACAATCGGAGGCATTGACTGGTCAAGCCTTGAAAGAAAAAATGGAACCATTTCACCCCAATGACCTGCAATAATCTGCAACTTCGGAAATCTTTCAAACACGCCTGAAAGAATCATTCTGATAACCTGAATACCTGCTTCATTGTGCCAACCCCAACCGTGCAGTGAAAGTCTTGCACTGACTTCATCACCGAGATTTCCGTAATACGGCTCCTGAACAGCTCCCAGAGGTGCACCGGGATGAATGTATATGGGCAATTCAAGTTCTTCACAGGCTGCAAATATGGGATAGAACATTTTATTGTCAAGAAATTCATTTCCGCCTGTTGCTCTGCCTGCGATAAGAACACCGTGAAAGCCCATTGATTTTATTCTTTGTGCCTCTTTTGCTGATTCTTCGGGATTTGACCATGGTAACATTCCGAATGCACCGTAACGGTCGGGATGATTTTTGAAGACACCTTCAATGTAATCATTACTTTCCCTGACTGCTGAAGGTGCTTCAGTCGGTGGGATAAGCTGTGATTTTACAGGGCATGAAAGAATCTGCATACTTATACCGTTCTTATCCATATCACGGAGTCTGAGGTTATCCATATCGCCGAATGTGTCCCAGTCAGCCGAATACGGACGGTTATCTTCGTGTGCCATTGCTGAATAAGGGGCATCATCTGCCGAATATTTCCCGAGAACACGACCGATAGGCACACCTGCAAGATGTTCTTCTATTGTAATAATTCTTCGCATTTTCATATTCTCCACTTACAGAACAGGCTGACCGTCAACCCATATCTGAACTATTTTTGTGCTGTCGGTTATTTCTTCGCAAGGATTGCCTTTGACAAGAATCATAACCGATTTTTTGCCTTCTTCAATTGTTCCTGCATTTTCAAGACCGAACACCTTTGCAACGTCGCTTGTTGCTGCTTTCATAACGTCGGCAGGTTTCATTCCTGCTTTGACGAGCAGTTCCATTTCATCATGAAGCGATGTGCCGTGCTTGATTTTCGGAACATAAAACGTTGAGTTTGAATCTGTGCCTGCAAGGATGGTTACACCGTATGAGTCAAGCAGACGAACGGCATTTTCAGCATCCTTGTAGTCGCTTCTTTTATAGCCGTAGAACGGTGACTTTGCAAAAGCCTGCATCATAACAAGAGTAGGAACAACAGCTATATCTTTTTCGGCAATCTGCTGTGCAAGGGTTTCGGGGAATTCTTCGCCGATGGGAACATGAATAAGAATGTCAGCGCCCGTGTCAACCGCAAGCTGAACGGCAGCAACGGTTGTTACGTGTGCGGCAACTTTCAGACCGTTTTCGTGTGCACAGTCAACCATATCCTTGAGCACAGCGGAATCAATAAGACCGCCGCCCATTATTGCAGGCATATCAACCATAACCTTGATATAATCCGCACCTTGTGAGATAAGCTCTTCAACACGGGCTCTGCCGTCAGACAAACCGGGCATAACGGTTGTGAGCGACGTGTGAATATCAAGCGTTTCGGAGGCTGAAACAAGGTCTGTTCCTGCTGCGGCATCGCAAGTTGTAAGCACTCCGTTTTTAATCATATTTTTGATTTCTTTTTCGCTGCTGATATGAGTATGTGCGTCAATGAGTGCAGGTAAAAGATAGTATTCGCTGTCGGTTTCTTCATTGCCGAAAACAACGTCATTAACAATAACGCCGTTATCAAGAACAAGGGTTGCTGAATTGTGAAACTCGTTGCCGTCAAATGCGGCACATTTTATCGTTACATTACCGTCCATCAGTTTCTCTCTTTCATTTTTGATTTCAAAATCAAGAAAAGGAAAAATGCCGATTATAAAAGCCGTAATTGCTGCAATAATACTTTGGAATACAGAAGCCATTTTCTTTTCTCCCTTTGTTTTATTTCTCAACCTTAACAAACTCGCTGAACTTCATCACAAGTCCGAATCGGTTGCTCATTACAAGGTAATTTGCACGAACAATTACCGTATCGCCGAC
>JAFUIY010000131.1 GCA_017473925.1 Clostridia bacterium
AAGGTATTATAAAACAGCAGAAGCAATTCAACCGTGAGCGTAACTATATAACCATTGCAAGCAAGCAGAAGCAGATTGACCGTATAAAAGAAGATATGATTGCGCCCGAAAGCGAAGAAAAAGCAATGAAGCTTAAATTCGAGTCCGGTGCAGTCAGCGGTAACGAAGTAATTATGATTACCGATTTATCAAAATCATACGGAGAAAAAACACTTTTCAGAAATGTGAATCTCAAAGTAATGAAAGGTGAAAAGGTATTCATTCTCAGCTCAAACGGCTGCGGAAAATCAACATTCTTAAAGGCAGTTTTAGGCAAGCTCCCTGCTGACACAGGATATGCCCGATTCGGTGCAAATGTTCAGCCCGGTTACTTTGACCAGATTCAGTCAGGGCTTGATTCAGACAAAACTGTACTGCAGGAGGTTTACGATAAATTCCCTGCTTTCACAATATCTCAGCTGAGAGGCTTCCTTGGCGCATTCAGGTTCCGTGGAGACGATATTGAAAAGAAAATGTGTGATTTATCAGGCGGAGAAAGAGCAAGAACGGCACTCCTTGAGCTGATGCTCAGGAAACCTAATCTGCTGATTCTCGACGAGCCGACAAACCATCTTGACATTTCATCAAGAGAGGTACTTGAGGATGCACTGACGGATTATGACGGCACACTTTTCTGTGTTTCTCATGACCGTTTCCTTGTGAATAAACTTGCAACAAAGATACTCATACTTGACAAGGGAAATTTAACTGTTTCTGAGGGTAATTATGACGACTACATAAACACTCTGAACACCCAGACGGAAAAAACGGAAAAGAAAGAAAAGAAACCTAATGAGTATCAGCTAAGGAAGGAAAAGGAATCCCTTGAACGCAAGAAAAAGACAAGGATAAAGCGACTTGAGGAAGAAATAGAACAGACAGAAAACGAGAAAAATGATGTTCAGGCACAGCTTGATTTACCCGAAACAGCTGCCGATTATGAGAAGCTTCTTGAGCTTACAAACAAGCTTGACGAGCTGACAAACAGACAGGAAAAGCTTTATGAAGAATGGCTTGAGCTGAATTCCTGACAATGCATAAACAATGTATATTTACGGTTTTATTCATTTTTTATGCAACAATCAATAACCAACCTCCAACTCAGTAAGAGCTGCAGGTTTTATTATTATAAACATATATTGTGCATTTCAACAATAATTTTGTAATTTATACAGTATTATTTAACATTTTCACAAACTTGCATAAATATTCAGAAATTTATTGACATTCACGCAAAACAGAGTAAAATAATATAATAGATTTTTTATAGGAGTAATTTTATGTACAAGGTTTTTATTGACGGCAATCAGGGTACAACCGGTTTGAGGCTTTTTGACCGTCTGAGCAAAAGAGACGATATCGAGCTTCTGACTATCAGCGAAAACTTAAGAAAAGACAAGGATGAACGAAGACGGCTCATCAATGAAAGTGACATCACTTTTCTTTGTCTGCCCGATGAAGCTTCAAGAGAATCCGTGTCTCTGTGCGACAATGAAAACACAGTCATAATTGACACTTCGACAGCACACAGAACAAATCCCGACTGGGCATACGGCTTTGCAGAGCTTTCCGATGAACACAGGCAGAAAATTGTATCATCAAAGCGTATTGCAGTTCCAGGCTGTCATGCAAGCGGATTTATTTCTATAGTTTATCCCCTTATCGCAAACGGCATTATGCCTTCAGATTACCCCGTTGTGTGTCATTCACTCACAGGCTACAGCGGCGGCGGTAAGAAAATGATAAACGACTATGAAAACGAAAAAACTGCTGATTTGTTCGCTCCAAGACAGTACGGTCTGACACAGAATCACAAGCATCTCAGGGAAATGAAGGTTATCACAGGACTTGATGACTTCCCCATTTTTACTCCCATAGTTGATGACTATTACAGCGGAATGGCAACAACCGTCCCCCTTTTCACAAAGCTTCTGAGCAAGAGAGGCATTGCTGAAATTCATTCTGTGTTTGCAAATCACTACAAAAATTCAAAGTTTATTGAAGTTCTTCCGTTACATGGCGGTGAAACTCCCGTTTCAATGATTTCTGCCAACGAAAAAAGCGGAAAAGACTCAATGAAGATACTGATTTCAGGCAATGAAGAAAGAATATTTATAACAAGCGTTTTTGACAATCTCGGAAAAGGTGCTTCAGGTGCCGCTGTTCAGTGCATGAACATCTCAATGGGAATTGACGAATCAACATCACTTGACATCTGAAAGGATTTTTGATTATGGAATATATAAACGGCGGAGTATGTGCTCCGAAAGGATTCAAAGCAAGCGGTATTCACTGCGGAATCAGAAAAAACAAAACAAAGCGTGACCTTGCACTTATCGTGAGTGACTGCAAAGCATCTGCAGCAGCTATCTATACACTCAATCTTGTAAAGGGTGCACCCATTTATGTTACAAAAGACAACATTTCAGACGGCACAGCTCAGGCTATGATATGCAACAGCGGAAATGCAAACACATGCAATGCTGACGGTGTTGAAATTGCGACAAAGATGTGCGAAATCACAGCAGCAGCCACAGGAGTTGCTGCAAAGGATGTTATTGTTGCATCAACGGGTGTAATAGGTCAGCCTCTTGATATCACTCCCATTGCTGACGGTATGCATCAGCTTGTTTCCGAGCTCGGTTACGACAACAGTACAAATGCCGCAGAAGCAATCATGACAACCGACACGGCAAAGAAAGAATTTGCCGTAAGCTTCACTCTCGGCGGAAAAGAATGCAGAATGGGCGGTATTGCAAAGGGCTCAGGCATGATTCATCCCAATATGGCTACAATGCTCGTATTCATCACAACAGATGCTGCAATTTCTCCCGAGCTTCTCCACAAGGCACTTTATTCAGATGCACAGAAGAGCTTCAACATGATAAGCATTGACGGTGATACATCAACAAACGATATGGTTTCTGTTATGGCAAACGGTATGGCAGGAAACGAAACAATCACCGAAGAAAACGAAGATTTTGAAGCTTTCAAAAAAGCTCTTGCCATGATTACCGAAAAGCTCTGCAGAGCAATTGCAAAAGACGGTGAGGGTGCAACAAAGCTTGTTGAATGTTTCGTATCAGGCGGAAAAGACTGGCATACAGCAAAAACAGTTGCAAAATCAGTTATCTGTTCATCGCTTTTCAAAGCCGCAATGTTCGGTGCTGATGCTAACTGGGGCCGTGTACTTTGTGCTATCGGATACAGCGGTGCAGATGTTGATGTTACAAAGATTGATGTTTCATTCACAAGCGAAAAAGGTACAATCGAAGTATGCAAAGACGGTGCAGGCGTTCCTTTCAGTGAAGAAAAAGCAAAAGAGATTCTTCTCTGCGATGAAATTAAAGTAAATGTCAACCTCAATGACGGTGATTCAACAGCTGTTGCAAGAGGCTGTGACCTTACTTATGACTATGTTAAAATAAACGGAGATTACAGAACATAATGGATATTACAAATGCTCAGAGAGCCGAAATATTGACTCAGGCTCTCCCCTATATACAGGAATACAGAAACAAAATAATCGTTGTTAAGTACGGCGGAAATGCAATGATAAGCGAAGAGCTCAAAGAAGCTGTCATCGGTGACCTTGTTCTTCTTTCACTTATCGGTATCAAGGTTGTGCTTGTTCATGGCGGCGGCCCCGAAATCAACGACCTCATCAGAAAGACCGGTAAAAAAAGTGAATTCATTGACGGTCTGCGTGTAACTGACGAAGAAACAATTGAAGCTGTTCAGATGGTTCTTGCAGGTAAAATCAACAAGAATCTTGTCAACAAAATCGGAAATATGGGCGGTAAGGCTGTCGGCATCTGCGGTATTGACGGACAGATGATAAAGGCAAAACAGCTTGACGATGTTCACGGTTTTGTAGGTGATATAACAGAAGTCAATACAGAAATCATCACAGACATTCTTGACAAGAATTATATCCCCGTTATTTCAACTGTTGCATTCGATGAAGAGAACAATTCCTACAACATCAATGCTGACACAGCTGCAGCCTACATTGCAGGTGCATTAAAGGCTGAAAGTCTTATCAACATGACTGACATTCCCGGACTTCTCCGTGATAAGGATGATGTTTCAACACTTATCAAGAAGCTTTATGTCAGCGATGCAAGAGAGCTTATGCATGACGGTGTTATCTCAGGCGGGATGATTCCCAAGGTACAGTGCTGTACAGAGGCAATCAGAATGGGTGTAAAGAAGGTCTTCATCATTGACGGCAGAATCCCCCATGCAATCCTCATTGAAACCCTTACCGATGAAGGTATCGGCACAATGTTTATAGAGTAAATTTTTGAATCAGGTGTAATTATGACTACTATCGAAAAAGATAAACAGTATATAGCCGGCACCTACGGCAGATTCCCCGTAACCCTTGTAAGCGGTCACGGGGCTGTTGCTGTTGATGAAAACGGCAAGGAATATATTGATATGGGCACAGGTATCGGCGTTAACGCTTTCGGTTACTGTGACACAGAATGGGTTGAAGCTGTCACAAAACAGCTGAACACTCTTCAGCACACATCAAATCTTTTCTACACTCAGCCCGGTGTTGAGCTCGCTGAGCTTCTTTGTAAGAAGTCGGGAATGAAGAAGTGCTTCTTCGGCAATTCAGGTGCAGAAGCCAATGAATGTGCAATCAAAGCCGCAAGAAAGTATTCTCTCGACAAATATGAGAATCCCGACAGAAATGTAATAATCTCCCTAACTCAGAGCTTCCACGGCAGAACACTTGCCACACTCAAGGCTACGGGTCAGGATGTTTTCCACACAACCTTCGGACCCTTTCCGGAGGGTTTTGTATATGCCGAGGCTAACAATTTTGACTCATTCATGAGCGTATACAACGAGAATGTCTGTGCCGTCATCATGGAAATGGTTCAGGGTGAAGGCGGAGTAATTCCTTTAAATAATATTTTTATTAAAAAAGTAATTGAATTTTGTAAAGAATATGATATAATTGTAATAATAGACGAGGTTCAGACCGGCAACGGCAGAACAGGCAGTATGTATGCATATCAGCAGTTCGGCATTGAGCCTGACCTTGTTTCAACTGCAAAGGGTATTGCAGGCGGTCTTCCGATGGGGGTATGCCTCTTCGGTGAAAAGACAAAAGACACTATGACACCGTCTTCACACGGCTCAACATTCGGCATGAATCCCGTTGCCTGTGCAGGAGCACTCAGCATTGTAAAAAGACTTGATGATGAGTTCCTTGCTTCTGTCAGAGCAAAGGGCGAATACATCAGAAACCGTCTTTCAGTTTGCAAAAATGTAAAAAGCGTATCGGGCATGGGACTTATGCTCGGCATAGAAACCACAAAGGATGCAAAAGAAGTTGTTATGAAATGCATAGAAAAAGGTGTTCTGCCCCTTACTGCAAAAACAAAAATAAGACTTCTCCCCCCTCTCAACATCACAGATGAAGAACTTGAGAAGGCAATGGATATAATCACGGAGGTAATTGAAGAATGAAACACTTACTCAAATTAGGTGACTATTCAGAGAAAGAGATTCTCTCAATACTCAACCTTGCAGACCAGCTCAAATATGAGAAAAAGCACAACATTGAGCATCACTATCTCAAAGGCAAGACTCTCGGCATGATTTTCGCAAAGTCATCAACAAGAACAAGAGTTTCCTTTGAAGTAGGCATGTATGACCTCGGTGGTTCTGCTCTTTTCCTTTCAAATGCAAATACACAGCTCGGCAGAGGCGAACCTGTTGAAGATACAGCAAGAGTTCTTTCCCGTTATCTTGACGGTATCATGATAAGAACCTTCGACCAGGAAGAGGTTGAAACTCTTGCAAACTACGGTTCAATACCCATCATCAACGGTCTTACTGACTATGCTCATCCCTGTCAGGTTCTTGCAGACCTTATGACAATCCGTGAATTCAAGAATACATTCAAGGGTATGAAACTTACTTTCATCGGTGACGGCAATAATATGTGTAACTCACTTATTGTCGGCTGTATCAAGGTTGGTATGGATGTTGCTGTTGCATGCCCCAAGGGTTATGAGCCTGATGCAGACATCGTTGCATGGGCAAAGGAAACAGGCAAATTCACACTCACAACAGATATTTATGAAGCTGCAAAGGATGCTGATGTTCTTTACACAGACGTATGGGCTTCAATGGGTGAAGAGGCAGAAGCTGAAGAGAGAAAGAAAGTTTTCGCAGGTTATCAGATAAATTCTTCACTTATGGCAGTTGCAAAGCCTGACGCAATGGTTCTTCACTGCTTACCTGCTCACAGAGAAGAAGAAATTACTGCAGAAGTGTTTGAGGCACACTCAGAGGAAATCTTTGAAGAAGCTGAAAACAGACTTCATGCACAGAAAGCTGTTCTTGTAAAGCTTATGAAAGAACAGTATCAGGAAAACAGTAAATAATGAAAGCCCCAGAGTTTTCAATTCTATATAAAGGGTGATTTTATGAAAAAGATGTACATTGTACTTGAAGACGGTCACGTTTTTGAGGGCAAGGGTTATGGTGCAACAGGTGAAACAGTCGGTGAGCTTGTATTCACAACAGGTGTTGTCGGTTACATCGAAACTCTTACAGATGCAGCATATTACGGTCAGATTGTTCTTCAGACATTCCCTCTTATCGGTAATTACGGCATCATCAACGAAGACACAAACGGTGCAAAGCCTGTCATCAAGGGTTACATTGCAAGAGAAATCTGCGATATGCCTTCAAATTTCAGATGCGAAGGTGAGCTTGAAGATTATCTCAAGGAAAACGGTATAATTGCTGTATGCGATGTTGATACAAGAGAGCTTACAAAGCTTGTCCGTGAAAACGGTGCTATGAATGCATGTATCACGGAAAATCCCAAGGATGTTGACCTTGATGCACTCAAAGCATATGAAGTCAAAGATGCACTTTCATCAGTTGCATCAGGCAATAAAGGTTATTTTGAGGCAGAAGGCGGGAAGTATTCGGTTGCAATGCTCGACTGCGGTGCTACTGCAAATGCAATTGAAAAGCTTACGGAAAAGGGCTGCAATGTAACTGTATTCCCTTACAACACAAAGGCTTCTGAAATTCTTGAAGGTTCATTTGACGGTGTTGTTGTTTCAAACGGCCCCGGAAACCCTGCAGAGAACACAGAGCTCATTGCAGAAGTAAAAGCTTTGATGGCAGAAAAGGCTGTATTCGGTTTCGGTCTCGGTCATCAGATTATGGCTCTCGCACAGGGCGGACAGACTCAGAAAATGAAGTTCGGTCACAGAGGCGGCAGTGTTCCCGTAAGAAACATGGCAGACGGAAAGGTTTTTGCAACACATCAGAATCACGGTTATGTCGTAAGCGAAATTCCTGCTGATGCAAAGGAAATTTTCACAAATGTCAGCGACAAAACAAATGAAGGTCTTGAATATGCAAATGCATTTTCAATTCAGTTCACACCTGACTGCTTCTCTGCTACAGTTGACACAGACAAAATTTACGATAAATTCATTTCACTTTTAGGAGGTGACAAGTAATGCCCCGTAATAAAGACATAAAGAAAGTTCTTGTTATCGGTTCAGGCCCTATCGTTATCGGACAGGCTGCCGAATTCGACTATGCAGGTACTCAGGCTTGTAAAATCCTTAAGGATGAAGGTCTTGACGTAATACTTGTCAACTCAAACCCCGCTACCATTATGACAGATAATGCAAATGCTGATGAAATCTATCTTGAGCCTCTGACAGAAGAAACTGTCATGAGAATCATCGAAAAAGAAAAGCCTGACTCAGTCCTTGCAGGTCTCGGCGGTCAGACAGGTCTTACAATCGGCATGCAGCTTGCAAAAAGCGGTTTCCTTGCAAAGCACGGCGTCAAGCTTATCGGTACAAATGCCGAAGCTATCGACCGTTCAGAGGACAGAGAGCTTTTCAAAGAAACAATGGAATCAATCGGTCAGCCATGTATTCCTTCTGACATCGCAACAGAAGCTGAACAGGCTCGTGAAATTGCAAAGAGAATCGGCTTCCCCGTTATCATCCGTCCCGCTTTCACCCTTGGCGGCGCAGGTGGCGGTGTTGCTTACAACGAAGAAGAGCTTATGCCTATCGTAAACAACGGTCTTCTTCTCTCTCCTATCAATCAGATTCTTGTTGAAAAATATATCTACGGCTGGAAAGAAATTGAATTTGAAGCAATGCGTGACAGCGCAGGTAATGCTATTGCTGTCTGCTCAATGGAAAACTTTGACCCCGTCGGTGTTCATACAGGCGACAGTATCGTTATTGCTCCCGCTGTTACTCTTTCAAACAAAGAGTTTATGATGCTCCGTAACGCTTCACTCAAGATTATTGAAGCACTCGGCATCGAGGGTGGCTGTAACTGTCAGTTTGCTCTTAATCCCGAATCATTTGAATATGCAGTTATCGAAGTTAACCCCCGTGTTTCACGTTCATCAGCTCTTGCTTCAAAGGCAACAGGCTACCCCATTGCAAAGGTTGCAACAAAGGTTGCTCTCGGCTATACACTTGATGAAATCAGAAACGACGTTACAGGTGAAACATTTGCTTGCTTCGAGCCTACAGTTGACTACTGCGTAATCAAGCTTCCCAAGTGGCCCTTTGACAAGTTCATCAATGAAAAGCGTAAGCTCGGCACACAGATGAAGGCTACAGGCGAAGTCATGTCAATTGCTCCCTGCTTTGAAGCAGCTATCATGAAGGCTGTCCGTGGTGCTGAAATTTCACTTGATACACTCAATTTCAAGAAGGTTCAGGACCCTGAAATTGACATCGTAGCAAAGCTTCACGATGTTGATGACATCCGTCTTTTCACAGTTTTTGAAGCTCTCAAGAGAGGCGTTTCAACAGAAACTATTCACGACATTACAAAAATTGACGAATGGTTCATTGAAAAGCTCAGAAATCTTGCGAACTACGAAGCTGAAATTTCAAACGGTCTTACTGATGAGCTTTACCTCAAAGGTAAGAAATACGGCTATACAGATGCTGCTATTGAAAGAATCAGCGGTTCAAAGATTGAAAATCCCCGTGATGCTGTTTACAAAATGGTTGACACATGTGCCGCAGAATACAAGGCTCAGACACCTTACTTCTACTCCACATATGACAACGACTGTGAAGCAAGAGAATATCTCAAAGGCAACACAAAGAAAAAGATTATCGTTCTCGGTTCAGGCCCCATCAGAATCGGTCAGGGTATTGAATTTGACTACTCATCAGTTCATTGTGTATGGACACTCAAGAATCTCGGTTATGAAGTTGTTATCATCAACAACAACCCCGAAACAGTTTCAACTGACTTCGACACAGCAGACAGGCTTTATTTCGAGCCTCTCACTCCCGAAGATGTTCTCAATGTTATCAAAACTGAACAGCCCGAAGGCGTTGTTGTTGCATTCGGCGGTCAGACAGCTATCAAGCTGACAAAGTTCCTTGATGACAACGGTTTCAGAATTTTCGGTACATCTGCTGAGGGTATTGATATTGCAGAAGACAGAGAAAAGTTTGATGCTCTTCTTGAAAAATTCGGTATCAGAAGACCCAAGGGTATGGGTGTCCTCACACTCGAAGAAGCTCTTGATGCGGCTCACACTCTCACATATCCCGTACTTCTCCGTCCTTCATATGTTATCGGCGGTCAGAACATGACAATCGCATATAATGACGAAGATGTAAGAAAATATATGAACATCATCCTTTCAGGCAAAATTGAAAATCCCGTTCTTGTTGACAAATACATGATGGGTTCTGAGCTTGAAGTTGACGTTATTTCAGACGGCAAGGATGTTCTTATTCCCGGTATCATGCAGCACGTTGAACGTGCAGGTGTTCACTCAGGTGACTCAATCGCAGTTTATCCCCCTTACAACCTTCGTGACACAATGAAGCAGACAATCATTGACTGCTCAACAAACCTTGCTCTTGCCCTGGGCACAAAGGGTCTTGTCAACATTCAGTACCTCATTTATGAAAATGAGCTTTATGTTATCGAGGTTAACCCCAGAGCTTCAAGAACAATTCCTTATATCAGTAAGGTTACAGGCGTACCTATGGTTGACATTGCAACAAAGGTTATGACAGGTACTCCCCTTGTTGACCTCGGATTCGGCACAGGTCTTTACAAGACTCCCCCTTACTTTGCAGTAAAGGTTCCCGTATTCTCATTTGAGAAGCTTCTTGATGCAAACTCAAGCCTTGGCCCCGAAATGAAGTCAACAGGTGAAGTCCTCGGTGTCGGCAAGACAATCGATGAAGCACTCTTCAAGGGGCTTGTTTCAGCAGGCTTTGAAATTGCTCCCAAGGAGCTCGGCAAGGAAATGGGTGTTTACATCACTGTAAAGGATGCAGACAAGCCCGAAGTTGTTGACCTTGCAAGAAAGTTCCATGACCTCGGTCTCAAGATTTACGCTACAGAAGGCACAGCAAAGGTTATCGGCTCAGTTGACATTGACGTTACTGTTGTCAACAAGCTTTACGACGAATCAAACACAAGCATGGATCTTCTTGAAAGCGGTAAAATTAAGTATATCGTTTACACAGGCACTCCCCTTGATGTTGTTGATGACTTCATCAAGCTTCACAGACGTGCGCTTCAGCTCTCAGTTGCTACACTCACATCAATAGACACAGCCAATGTTCTTGCTGATATTCTTGCAAGCGGCTTCACACAGGCAAACACAGAGCTTGTAAACATCAACGAAATGCGTACAGAGCCCACAAAGCTCAAATTTGCTAAGATGCAGGGTTCAGGTAATGACTTCATCTTCTTTGATAACCTCGACGGTGAAATTACTTCTCCCGAAGTTCTTGCAATAAACTTCTGTAACAGACATTACGGTATCGGTTCAGACGGTATTGTTCTTATTGAAAAGTCAGATATCGCTGATGCAAAGATGCTCATGTACAACAAGGACGGTTCAAAGGGCTACATTGCAGGTAACGGTCTCAGATGTGCAGGTAAATATCTCTATGACAACGGTATCGTTGACAAGACACATCTTACAATCGAAACTCCCGTAGGTCTTAAGAGAATTCACCTTTACACTGAAAACGGCAGAGTCAAATCTGTTAAGGTTTATATGGGTAAGGCAGAATTTGAAGCTGAAAAGATTCCTACCAACATCCTTTCAAAGGGTAAGGTTGTTAATCAGCCCATCGTTGTTGACGGTAAGGAATACAATGTAACCTGTGTAAATGTGGGCAATCCTCACTGTGTTGTATTCGGCACACATATCGATGCTTACAACCTCAAGGAAATCGGTCCTGAGTTTGAAAATGCAAAGTACTTCCCCGAAAAAATCAACACGGAATTCGTAAGAGTTGTTGATTCAAGAACACTCCGTATGAGAGTATGGGAAAGAGGCAACGGTGAAACTTACGCTTGCGGTACAGGTGCATGTGCAGCAGTTGCGGCAGCATGTGAGCTCGGCTACATCGAAAAAGGCAAGGATATCGTTGTAAAGCTCAAGGGCGGAGACCTGATTGTCAACTATACTGACGAACAGATTACTCTCGAAGGCACAACAGACCTTATCTTTACAGGCGTAATTGAATATTAATTAATTTCAAGGCTGTATCTTCGGATACAGCTTTGTATTTAAGGTGATTTTTATGAATTGCGAACTTACCAATATGGTAATGATAGAAAATCCCGAAAACGGTATGGTTTTGGTTCAGAAACGGGTAAAATATTGGACGGGAGTTACTTTTCCGGGAGGTCACATTGAAAAAGGTGAAAGCTTTACGGAAAGTGCAGTCAGAGAAGTGAAAGAAGAAACAGGACTTGATATAAAGAATCCGAAGCTTTGCGGTACGGTTCATTGGTGCCACAAGGATACTGATGAAAGATACATAGTTCTTCTGTATAAAGCAACAGAATTCAGCGGTGAGCTTCTTGACAAGACAGAGGAAGGCGAAGTATTCTGGATAAACAAAGAGGATTTCGGAAATTATCAGCTCTCACCTAATTTCAGTACATACCTTAAAGTATTTTTAAGTGATGATAATGAGGCATTCGGTCTTTACAACAAAGACGGTGATGACGAAATGATTATTCTGTGAGGCAGACTATGGACAACAACCGCAATGAAAAACAATATATAAAAATGACACAGACACCCATACCCCGTCTTGTGTCTAAGCTTGCAGTTCCTACTACGATAAGTATGCTTGTCACTTCGATTTATAACCTTGCTGATACATTTTTTGTATCGCAATTGTCAACAAGTGCAAGCAGTGCTGTCGGAATTGTGTTTTCCCTGCAGACTATCGTTCAGGCTGTCGGCTTTACACTCGGAATGGGCTCGGGAAGTCTTCTTGCACGCCGTCTGGGTGAAAAAAACAAAAAAGCTGCTGACACATATGCATCAACAGCTTTCTTTACAGCCCTTACAATTGGTCTGATTATTATGATTATCGGACTTCTTTTTACTTCACAGATTATGACTCTGCTCGGAGCAACAGAAACAAACCTGAGCTATACTGTTGCTTACGGAAAGTATATCATATGGGGTGTTCCTGTCATGTGTGCATCCTTTGTGCTGAACAATATTCTTCGTTCAGAGGGTAAGGCGGCTCTTTCAATGATAGGTCTGACCACAGGAGGTATTCTTAATATCATCCTCGACCCTATATTTATTTTCACGCTTAAAATGGAAACAGCAGGTGCAGCCCTTGCAACACTTATAAGTCAGATTGTTAGCTTCATTCTTCTGTTTTCAATGTTTCTTTTCAAGAAAAGCAATATACAGCTCAGCATAAAAAATGTTTCTCTTAAATTAAAGACGTATGGTGAAATAATTATGACAGGTATGCCGTCACTTACCCGTCAGGGACTTGCAAGTGTGGCAACCGTACTTCTCAACACATCTGCAAAAACTTACGGTGATGAAGCGATAGCGGCAATGTCAATAGCAACAAAGGTTGCGATGCTCGTTTTTTGTGTGTGCATCGGAATCGGACAAGGCTTTATGCCCGTTGCAGGCTACAACTACGGCGCAAAACGTTTTGACAGAGTCAGAAAGGGCTTTAAATTTACAATTATTACAGATTCTGTTATTATGGTTGTCTTGGGTGTAGTTATTTTCATTTTCGCTCCGTCAATAATGACAGTTTTCAGAGCAGAAGATATGAAAGTAATTGAAATCGGCACTGCTGCAATGAGAGCACAATGCATTGCAATGCCCTTTATGGCAGCTACAATCGTTGCAAATTCACTTCTGCAGTCTGTCGGCAAATCGGTTATGGCTACAATACTCTCCTGCTGCCGTCAGGGACTGTTTTTCATCCCTTTGATACTGATACTCCCCCAATTACTCGGACTTGCAGGAATAGAGTACTCACAGGCAATTTCAGACGCTTTGACATTTGCAGTCAGCGTACCGTTTACAATTTGGTTCTTTAAAAATCTGAAAAAAGAAGAACAAAAATTAACTCCGACGGAATAGCCGTCGGAGTTATTTTATATACTCTCTGCATTCATTCTAAGCAAATAGAATTTTTGTAACCATTCAGGTTGTACGCTAATTGTTTGTTTCATTTTTTCAAGACTGCGTTTTCCTGTCCGTCTGTCAAGGACTGCAAACATTCTGACTATCGGATTTTCTGATACCTGACTGTCTGAAATCGGTTGCTGACGATATTCAGCTAATGCTTCGCAGAATTCACTGTCAGTATATTCCTCTCTTTCAGTTATTGGTGTGTTAAAAAGTGTATCATGGAAACCTGTCCAATAAACATATAAAGTGTCCCGAGGAATTTTTCCTTTTCCGTTAGGGTATTTTTCATCTTTTCTGAAATATGTGTTTACAGTCTCCCATGAAAACTGTTTTTCAAGTTTACCGTCAACAAAAATCTCAAAAATTTTTACACCATCCATATTGACATAACTTGTACAATTAAATCTGATTCTTCCATTTAATGAATCAGCCAGCATTTCCTGTTCAAGATATTTTCTCATTTTACTCCAAGAAGATAAAATCATATATTGCTCCTTAAAAAAGACAGATAGCAATGCTACCTGTCTTAAATATTATTCAAAGGGAATCAGGTTTTCATCAGCAGATGAAATCATAAACTGAGGATACTGAGGATCTGACGTAACTGTGGGCTGACCGTCAAAATCAACAAGCCAGAAAAGGAAATCAGCAACCTCTGAACCATAACCGCATGAAACATGAGGCATATCCTTGATTGCCCATGTATATTCGGGGAAAAGACATGTTGAAAGGTCAACCTGCTTATCGGGTGACATCATAGCACTGTCGCCGTCAAGCTCTTCACCGAAGTTTGCAACTCTTGCCCTGCCGAGCATAAGTGCTGATTCAAGAACATTGTCGCCGTGTGATGCTGAACGCTCATAAACGGGCACGGGTGACATATGATAACCTGCAAATACTGACACCTCAACACCCTTTTCGGGAAGTGAAAGAAGAAGGTCATCCATACCCGTCATCATTTCGTTGAGTTCGTATGCCTGAGCGATAACTTCGGCATAATGAGCCTTGTCTTCGTCTGTGGGGAACATTGTTTCAATACATGCCTCAAACTCATCAGGGAGCACAATCGCCCAGAGAGCAGGCATTGTGACGAATGTATCAATAAGGAAGTTGTCATAAACATAATCAATGTATCTGTCAACAAACTTCATTGCAAGGTCTGCAACTGTATCAAGCATACCTGTTGAAGAAAGTGTCTTGACAAGGAAATTGTTGTCACCAAGCTTATCATAGAGGAAATACTCAAGACCTGTGCCTGTGATAAGAACCTTCTTCTGGAAAAGGTCAGTTACAACATAAGTGCCGCAGAAAACAGTACCGTCAAAAATACACTTATTAAGGCTGTCTGTGCCGTATTCATAAAGATATGCGTCTACAACCGCACCACCCATACTTGCACAAACAAGATTTACTTTATCAGTACCATGCTCAGTCTTTGCGAGTTCAATCATTTCTGCAAGACCGTCACAGGTCTCTGCAGGTGAATAACGCCAGTCATAAGCATAGTAATACACATGGTCTGCTCCGTATCTGTCAACGCCTTCCATAACAATGCCGTGTTCCATAGGAGCTACAATACTGTGTTCTTCAATGTAATCGGGATAATTACCGATTGCAAGAGGATAACTCTTCATTGTCGTGTTATGAACAGTATTACCGTTGTTGTCACATGCAAGACCGCCCATGACATATTCAAGATATTCCATAAGAGGAGGCATGATTCCGTCGATACTTCCCTCTTTTACTGCATTGGCCATACACTTTACAAGTGTTGAAATTATGTCACCAGCTTCAATAGGATTGAGTGCATTTCTTTCAGTTTCAAGACCTAAATCCGTTGTAAGTCCGTCAAAATCCATACCACGGCAGACAACAAGAGGATATTCGGGGTCAATAACATCTGTTTCGGTTTCAGTTGCAAATGCGACAACAGTTGTGCCGAAAAGAAGAAGAACTGATAAAATAATACTTAAAATTTTCTTCATAAAGGTCTCCCCTTTCAAAACAAAGTCATTATATCACAAATGGAAAAATATTGCAAGTATTAATATAAAAACAAAGGCTGAGCCGAAGCTCAGCCAAAATTATCAGAAAATATAGATATCAACGGGATGATTGCCCCATGCATAAACATCACTCATTGTCCATACATACATATCAACAAGAGGTCCGTTATTCATGTAAATGAATCCGCCTGTGTCCTCAGCACTTGCATAGCCGTAAACTGCACCGCTGCCGTCATTAGCAACAATATACATCTTTGTGCCGTAAGGAATGATTCTCGGATTAACAGCAACAACACCGGGATGAACTGATGTTCCTGTAGCAGTTGTATGACCCATAATATAAGTCGTTGACTTGCCTGAAATCTTATAACGGTAATTTAGAGGAATACCGTTTTCATCGAATCTTACGGTTTCAGGAACAGGAATTTCAGATATCTGGGAAAGTCCGAGCTCTTCAAATGAAAAACCGTCAAGTGACTGACCTCTGATGTTGCATTCAGTGGGAAGAACCTTCTCCTCGGGAATATCTTCTGTATTTGATTTTTCTTCAGTTTCAACTTCCTTGTCAGCATTTGCTTCGCTATCAGAATCATCAGAAAACTGCTCATTCATAACAAGTGTTTCGCTTTCTTCCTGAGATTCAAACTCAGTGTTTGCTTCAAGAACAGAAATGTTCGTGAGTGAATTAGGGGATAAATAAGATTCCGAAAGCTCAAGGATCATCTTCTGACTGCTGTCTTTTGAAACCGCCTTTGCAGAAACAGTACTGCTTGACGAAAAATAGATGCCGCAACTGAGTGAAGTGATTGCAATTAAAGCGGCTGTAATGACTGCTGTGCATCTTGGCGCAGTAATCTTATCGCAGACAGAAGAAAGGATGTGTTTTACTTTCTTCATAAGTTGTCTCCTTTTGATGTTTTTTTGCTCTGAATCATGTCTTCTTAAGGACCTGAACAGGGCATTATTACACTTCGCTTACAAGACGCCGTCATTATAGTCAACTATTTTGTAAATGTCAAGCAAATTAAATTATCACTTTTTGTGCATTTTGTCCAATCAATTATTTTTAAATCAAATTTTAAGACCCAATATTTCCCAAATAAAAAGAAATTGCTGTCAAAACTTGGTAATTTTTATATTACGATTTGTGAAAATCAACAAACTTGGTTTACCATTTGAGTGATATATCGCATTCAGCTTAAATAATTTATGTTTTTTTTATATTATCTGTCAAGATATTGTGTTGATTTTCTGTTAACAAAAAATTCCGACACAAAATGCATTTTCAAAAAAAATGAAAAAAATGGAAATTATTCTCCGATAAAAACAACACTTCCGTGGGCAAAAACGGAGATTTTACAGTCATTTTTTATTGTTTCAGAAGTAAAAACATTTCTGAATGTCATACATCCGTATTTATCGTTATCAGGAATATCCGATGATGAAAATGCAACCAACGAATTTCTGTTCTTCCTGTTAAATATACAAACTGCAACACGGTTGCCTGACAGCGGTTTATACAGATAATCTGCTTTCGCTGTCTTTTTATACCTGACACACTGTTTGCCGAGTTCATCCTGATTAATTGCTATAAGCTCTTTATTCTTAAGAATGCCGAGAATTTCATCATCAGGATTTTCAATGAGCTTTCTTATGTCGTTGCCGAGAATCAGAGGTGATGCCATCATACACCATAAGGTGAAATGAGTTTTATTTTCTTCAAATGTAAGTTTTCCGTTACCGACCTCAAGCATATCGGGGTCATTCCAATGACCGGGACCTGCAAACTCGCTTAATTTTATATTCATATTATATATATGATTAATCCAACGCCAGTTCGGGATTATATCACCTGAAATACGCCACAGATTGCCCGTATTCCATGCCCAGTCAGCAGGCTTGTTTCTTCCCCACTCGCAGATAGAATATGTTATAGAGCCGTCAGAAGCCTTTCTGAGAGCCTCACCCATTCTTTTATACTGAATGTAAGCACTGTCAGCCCTTGTACAGACGGGATTGAAAAATTTCAGTTCATTCTTACCCTTTTTAACATTAATTTTAATCTGATATCTGCCGTCAACTGTCCATGTTTTTGTATAAGGAACAAAAAGCTCGTAATACTTGTCGCCGGACTGAATAACAATATATTTTTCAAATCCGCCTTTTTTTCTGATACAAAGCGTTACATCACATTCACAGTCAGAATCACTTTCATATTCAAAAACAGCACTGCCCTTTCCGTGACCGAGAAGAGAAATGTAGTATTTGCCCGGAAGTTTTTTGCTTTTATCAAGCTTTGCAAGACCCGATAACCTTGCTTTTTCTGCAGGGATAACAGTAAGTTTATCACCGTTTTTGATTTCGATTGCAGAAATAAGAGGTGCGGCAGAAGGAATTTTGATATTATGACAGAAGTCATATTTGAAATATTCAACTCCCCATTCGGCAAAAGTTTCAGCATCTGTCTTCTCATTGCCGAGACTTGCGGGCAAATCTTCGCATGTGTAATCACCGTTTGAAGAATAAAGACCGATTTTAAGCCCCTTGGAACGGATTTTTCGACTAAGTGTATCAATACCTGATGAAAAACGGACAAGGTCACCCTGCAATCTGCCGTTTTCATCTCTCAAAGATGAATGCCAGCAGTCGTCAAGATTGATATATTTATATCCTGCATCTGCAAGACCTGTTTTCACAAGTGCATCTGCAGTTTCAAGTATCAGTTTTTCATCAATATGATTTCTGAATGTATTCCAGCTTGACCAACCCATTGGAGGTGTTTTTGCATCACCGCCCTGATAAAACTCACCTTTCGGAATATTCATCGTTATTTTTGACGGGAACATAAATTGCTTAAGAATACAGAACGGGCAAACACCCTGTTTTCTCTTGAATAATGCCCATACAACAAACACTATTATAAGTATTATAAATATTAATAATAAATATATATACATATGTATCACCTCAGGAAGAGTATAACACAAAAAAAGCTCACCGTCAATGACGATGAGCTTTATATTAGTTTATTTATTTGTCTCTGTCTTCTTTGAATACTTTGTCTTATAGATAACTCTCATAAGTAAAGCTTCAACAGGGTTGATGTATTTAGCATCGCCGAGGAGCTTTGCTGCTGCATCAGTTCTCATTTCCTTTTCAAGAACCATTTCTACAGCTTCAGCATCGTCCATTGTGCCTGCAACACAGATACCGCCGTTATCCTTTACAAGAACAGCATTTCTGCCCTTGAGCTTTCTTACAACCTTCTTTGCTGTTTTAACGGTATTTGAAGGGTTGTATTCACCTGTCTTGAGAGTAACACCGATAAGCTGAGCAAAGTCATCAAGAAGGGGCTTGAACTTGCCGCCTCTGACAGAAGCCGCAACAATTTCAGGCTTCTTTGAGTGAATGATGCAGTTTACATCATCTCTTGATGCATAAACAGCTCTGTGAAGCTCTGCACTTGCGGGATAATTATCACATTCTGCAACCTCGTTACCTGAAGCGATGTCAATTCTGACTGATTCGCCACCGTCAACAGGCTTCATTACAAGAGTTGAGCCTTCTCTTTCTGATGTATAAGGATCAAAAATCTGAGCCTGTTTCTTAGCTCCTTCACTGACTTCAGCAATATGTTCAGCAACAGCAGCAATATTTGTGCTGACCTTACCTGAAACTGCTTCAAGTCTGTCAAGAAGGAACTTTTCGCATACCTTTTCAAGTGTATCAGCAACACGGAAAGCATCATCATAGTCAGTACCGATACAAAGTGCACCGTGATGAGACATAATAACAGCCTTTGATGATGAACGCTCGAGAGCTGCAATAACACCTTTACGGAGCTTGCCTGTGCCGGGAAGTCCGTAAGAAGCAACGGGAATATCTGTGCCGATAATTCCTTTGTATTCCTCGGGAACCATATTTATATCGTAACCCAGGAAGCTTACAGCTGAAGCATTCTTCTGATGTGTATGAATTACGAAATTGACATCGGGACGCATCTTGTAAGCAGCTGCGTGGATGCCCTTTTCTGATGAAGGCTTGATTTCTGATTCATAAGAACAGTCTTCAATTTTTACAAGAACGATGTCATCGGGAGTGAGTGATTCATAGCTTCTGCCGCTGGGAGTGATGACGAAATACTCATCATCAACTCTGCAGCTGATATTACCCCATGTACGGGCAATAAGACCTGAAGCAACAACTTCGAGACCCGCTTCGACAACCTTGGATTTAGCTTCTAAAATGTCCATAAGGGCACCCCTTATTATTTATCGTACTGCTTGAGAGCAACGTTTGCGAAAACCTTGTCGAATCTTCTGAGAGCTTCGTCAATGAGTTCGGGTGTGTATGCAGCTGATGTGTAAAGTCTTGAACCTGCAAGAGTTACGAGACCTTCTGCCATGTATGCTGCACCCATGTACTGCATTTCCTTCTTTCTTTCGCTTGTCTGTGAAAGAACATTGGGAATTGTCCAGGGCTTTGACCAGTCAACACAGAAATGCATTGTGCCGACAGTTTCAAGATGACAAACTGAACCCTGATTGAATGCTACGAAGGGAAGATTGTACTTCTTGATGAGTTCCTGGAGACCCTTTGTGAGTCTGTCACCCATCTGACCTGCAACCTGACATGCATTGTTCTTATCGATAGCTTCAAGAGTATAGTAACCTGCAACACAAGAAATGGGAGTTGCAGCCATTGTACCGCCCATGAATGCCTTCTTGACCTTTTCACCTGATGAATCAAGACCTGAGCCGAGATACTTCATGTATTCCTTCTTACCGCCGATACCGCCTGCACCGGGATATCCGCCTGCGATAACCTTACCGAAGATAGTAAGGTCAGGAGAAACACCAAAGTAACCCTGAGCACCTGCCATGCCGATACGGAAGCCTGTAACAACCTCATCAAATACAAGAAGAGCACCGTATTTACGGCAAAGTCTTTCAACGCCCTTGTTGAAATCGTAATCGATGGGTCTTGTACCGCTTTCGGGGCCGATAGGCTCGATAAATACAGCAGCTGTACCGCCTGTGAACTGATTTCTTCTGAGAACTCTTTCAAGTGAATCAAGGTCACCGGGGAAGAATTCCTGAGTATGCTTATAAAGGTAAAGAGGTACACCGTGTGACTGTGTGAACTTTGAGCCGGGAACACGGATACCGTAACCGAGCTGATCTGACCAGCCGTGGTAAGCGCCGCCCATCTTGACAACGTTCTTGTTCTTTGTAGCAAGTCTTGCAACACGGATAGCTGCCATACAAGCTTCTGTACCTGAACCGAGCATACGGAACATATCTACTGAAGGAACGCTGTCAACAATCTTCTTAGCGAGCTTGTATTCAAACTCGTGGAAAAGACCTGTTGAAGGACCGCATGTGTTGAGAAGGTCGATAACCTGTTCACGTACTTCGGGAGGATTTGAGCCGAGAACTGTGGGGCCACCTGCCTGAAGGAAGTCGAAATATTCGTTTCCGTCAATATCATAGAGCATCATACCGTCTGCCTTTGTGAAAACAAGGGGGAACGGATAGTTGAAAGCAAGGTTGTGCTGAACGCCGCCGGGGATAACCTGCTTTGCTTCGTCAATCATTTCTTTAGACTTAACACACTTCTTGCCGTAGTATTCTTCTTCGTAAGCTTTAAGTACTTCAGGCTTGATTGTGTAAATGGGCTGAGAAATAAGGTCGTCGAGCTGCTTTGTAACAGCTGCCACGTCATGGTAATTCTCAATAGCGAATCTTGTGTCCATTTTGATATACCTCCATGTGTATAATATTTTACAGATAATATTGTATAACAATTTAATTCTCTTGTCAAACATTTTTTGTATATTTACATAAAAAACTACATTTACCCTTGTATTGACTAATATAATTTGATAAAATAATAAAAAAATATGAAAGGTACAAATAATATGACATATAATTTCAGAACAAAAGGTGTATGCTCTCAGAAAATAACATTCAACCTTGAAAACGGTATTGTTACAGATGTTTCCTTTTACGGCGGCTGCAACGGCAACCTCAAGGGCATTGCAAAGCTCGTTGAAGGCATGAAAGCAGAAGACGTCATTGAAAGAATTAAGGGAACAACATGCGGTTTCAAACGCACATCTTGTCCCGACCAGCTGGCAACAGCACTTGAAGAAGCACTGAAAGAAGGTTAATCAAATGAAAATCGGTTTTGTTATAGCAGATGAAAATGAGTTTTATCCTTTTCTTGACTTTGCAAGAGAAAACGGAGCAAAGGAATTCAGAAAGAGAAACAGAGATTATATTGAATTCAGCTATGCAGGAAAAGACATAGTTGCAGTAAAAGCAGGCATAGGCAAAGTAAACGGTGCATCATCAGCGGCATTCCTTATTGCTGACGAAAAGGTTGATGCTATCATGAGCTTTGGTCTCTCAGGTGCAATATCAGGGTTGTCAAAGAATGATATTGTTGCAGGTACTTCATATACTGAATGTGACTTTGACCTTACAGCAATCGGCTACCCCTTAGGAAAAAAGCCTCAGGATGTTTATGTTTACGAAGCAGACAAGACTCTTCTTGATGCTGCTCTTAAGGTTGAAGGAATGAAAACAGCTGCATGCGGATGCGGTGACTTATTCCTTGCTGACAAGGACAGAAAGAACCTTTATAAAGAAACCTTCAATATCAATGAGTTTGATATGGAAACAGGTGCAGAGGCTTCAGTCTGCCATGACGCTGGTATTCCCTTCCTTGCAATAAGACAGATAAGTGACACTGCTGATGACACTGCAGCAACAAGCTACAGGGAGCTCAACAATGAAAAGCCTGTTGACCTTACACTTGTTATAAAGCAGATAATTGAGCTGCTGTAAAAAAATTAAAAAAAAGTAAAAAAATTTAAAAAAAGGTATTGACAAACCGGATAACTTACGCTATAATAACACACGTTGCTGAACGAAACAGGCAACGAAACATACGGCGGCATAGCTCAGCTGGCTAGAGCATTCGGTTCATACCCGACAGGTCATTGGTTCAAATCCGATTGCCGCTACCAACCGTCAGCTAAGCCTGACGGTGTTATATGGCCCGGTGGTCAAGCGGTCAAGACACCGCCCTTTCACGGCGGTAACACGAGTTCGATTCTCGTCCGGGTCACCATAAAAAAACACATTTGTCTAATGACAAATGTGTTTTTTAATGATGTTTGCTTTCAGCAAATGATGACGCTACACTAATGATGACGGCTTCGCCTGATGATGCCGCTTCGCTGATATAATACATCAAACATCACATCATTGCGAGTGTAACGAGCACATCATTATGCACAGCATAACATCATATTGCCGAAGGCGATACATCATTATAAAAGGTGATAAAAATGAAAAAGTTAAAATTCAACAACGGCAGATTCAGAATTTTACAGTTATCGGATATTCAGGAAATTGCAAAGACAAATCCCGATACAATCAATCTCACAAGAGAAATTATTGCAAAGACTCAGCCCGACCTCATTGTACTCACAGGCGACCAGATAAAAGGTTACGGTGTTACAATGGCTCATGGTGACAGCAGAACAAATGCTGCAATAACACTTAATAATATTCTTAAGCCCATAAAGGATTCAGGAATTCCTTTTACAGCTGTTTTCGGTAATCACGACTTTTTCGGTGATGCTGATGCTGATTTCCAATGGAATATATATAAGTTATATGATAATTTTGTAGGAGAAAACTACGATTTTGACTGCATTCCCGTATATGATGAAAATGATAATGCAAAATTCTGTGTTTATTGCTTTGATTCGGGACTTAAATCCAAGGGTAAATATTTCCCCGTCAAAGATGAGCTTGTAAACAAGTATAAAGCAAAAAGAGATTCATTATATAATGATAACGGGAAATACATTCCCTCCCTCGCTTTTCAGCATATTCCACCTGCTGATATTTATGACAGTCTTGAAAAAGTATCAAAAGACACAAAGGGTGCATATCAGGGTGCAAACAGCTTTAAAGATAACTATTACACACTTCCCTCTTACGCCGTAAATGACCGTTCATTTATGGGTGAAAATGCGGCATCACCCGATGAAAAAGGAAATCAGGTTGAAGCATTTAAAGAAAAAGGCGATGTGCTCGGACTTTACTTCGGTCATGACCATAACAACTCTTTTGTTGTAAAGCACGGCAACCTTGACCTTGGATATACTCAGGGCATGGGCTTTAATATTTACGGTCCCGGAAAAACCAGAGGTGGCAGAGTTTTTGATATTTACGAGGACACACCCGATAAATACGAAACATTCACGGTAACTGCAAAGGATATTGAAAATTTCCGTCTTGAATGGCCCGTAAAAGAGTTCATGTATACTCACTCCCCTTCATCTGTTTCTGAAGGAATTAAGCTCGGTAAAAAGGTTCTCCTGACAGCAGGAATTGCAGCTGCATCTATCTTGGTTTTAAAACATATTATTAATAAGTAAATACAATGAATAACAGCGGAAAAAACCGCTGTTTTTTTGTTGGATTTTTATATTGAATTGTTATTCATACAGTGATATAATTTCAGCGTTTGCGAAAATTTAAAACGGAGAATGAAATATGACTACTGTACTCATTATAGCCGCATTAACCTGTGTATTACTTATGGTTGTAGCGTTCCTCAAGCCCTCTGTCACAATTAAAAATGCAACAATTCCCGTATTCTGGATTGTGCCCTTTCTCGGTGCCGTTGCAATGATACTGACGGGCAATGTTTCTGTAAATGATATCATTGAATCTTTTACGGCTGACAGTGCTGTGAATCCCCTTAAAATACTGATACTCTTTATTTCAATGACTCTTATATCAGTTTATCTTGACTGTGTAGGCTTTTTCAGATTTCTCGCATCAGCTGTTCTTGAAAAAGCAGGTAAAAGTCAGTTGACACTTTTCTTTTATTTATATGTTACAGTTTCAGTTCTCACAATATTCACATCAAACGATATAATTGTACTTACATTCACTCCGTTTATCTGCTACTTTGCAAAGAATGCAGAAATAGACCCTATCCCCTATCTTATAACAGAATTCATTGCCGCCAACACATGGAGCATGATTCTGATTATCGGAAACCCCACAAATATTTATCTTGCAACAAATGCAGGGGCATCGTTTGCTTCATATACGCTTAAAATGGCACTTCCCACTGTTGCAGCCGGTGTCGTTTCACTTGTTATGCTTTATCTTATATTCAGAACAAGGCTTTCAAAACCGATAAAAGCATCAGGAATAAAGGAAAAAATCAAGGACAAGCCTGCAGTTGCAATAGGACTTGTTCATCTTGCAGGTTCATTGATTTTTATGGTTATTTCATCATACATAAATCTTCCGATGTGGATAATATCACTCGGCTTCTGCATCAGCCTTTTCATTACGGCATCTGTTTATTACATAATCAGAAAGAAAGGCTTTGCTGCACTCGGTGAAACAATCAGAAGAACTCCCGTTGAAACAATCCCCTTTGTGCTTTCAATGTTCGTTATTGTTCTTGCACTTCAGAATTCGGGAATAACTGAAATGATTGCAAAAACACTTTCAAAGGGCAACGCAGTACTGACTTTCGGTGCGACTTCATTCTTTGCAGCAAATCTTATCAATAATATCCCCATGAGTGTTCTGTATTCATCAATCACGAATTTTGCCGACACAGCAAGCTATAATCAGGCACTTTATGCATCTGTCATCGGTTCAAATCTGGGTGCCTTTTTCACCCCTCTCGGTGCTCTTGCAGGAATCATGTGGACAAACATGTTGAAAGGCAGCAATGTGAGAATGAACTTCACAAGATTCACAAAATACGGCACAGCCGTTGCACTTCCCACTCTTGCAGCATCACTGCTGACACTTGCAATTATATAAAAGGATACCTTCGGGTGTCCTTTTTTTATGCAAATAAAAAAAGACTGCCCTGACAAAGGACAGTCAATTATTATGCCAAACAGAATTATTCAGCAGCAACAGTTGTTGTTTCTGCTTCAACAGTTGTTGTTTCAGCTGCTGTTGTAGAAATGCCGAGAGTCTTCATGAGCTTGTCGAGAAGATTCATAGCCATTCTGAGAAGATAGTCAAGAGTAACGATGATTGAACTTAATTCCATAACGAAACCTCACTTTCAAATATAATTATCTGTTAATAATATAACACAAAAATAATACAATTTCAAGTAGATTTGAAAAATTATAAAGACAAATCAGAATTTGTCTGGATAATGCACAATGCAAAATGCATAATGCATAATTATAAAATCCAAGCCCGCAGGGCTTCCGAAACAATTTGCCAAAGGCAAATTATATCACATTTGCGAAGCAAATATATCACATCCGTCGAAGACGGATATATCACAT
>JAFUIY010000132.1 GCA_017473925.1 Clostridia bacterium
ACAGATTTCCAATTTGTCTTCGACAAATCGGCGGCTTGAGGGCAAGCCGCCCTACGAAATATGTTTGTATTACGACGGACTGCCAATGGCAGTCCCTACGATGAGAAACATATAATTATGCATTATGCATTTTGCATTGTGCATTATCCCGACAAATTCTGATTTATTGCAAAGTCCACAATACACAAAAAGCAGTCTGCTCATCTTGCAGACTGCTTTATCTTTTTCAATTATTCGTAGAGAGGATGTGCAGCTGTGAGCTTTTCAACCTCTGCCTTTACATAATCCTTCTTGTTCTCGAAATCTGTTGCAACAAGGTGGATGCACTCGGCAATCTTGTCCATATCTGCTGTACCAAAGCCTCTTGTTGTGACAGCGGGAGTACCGATTCTGATACCGCTTGTTACGAAGGGCTTTTCAGGGTCATTGGGGATTGCATTCTTGTTTACTGTTATACGGACTTCGTCAAGTCTGTGCTCGAGCTCTTTACCTGTGATGCCTGCTGAGCGGAGATCACAAAGCATAAGGTGATTGTCAGTACCGCCTGAAACAAGGTTGATGCCTCTTGAAACAAGTCCCTGTGCAAGAGCCTTTGCATTCGCTGCAACTCTCTGCTGATATTCCTTGAATCCGGGCTTCATTGCTTCGCCGAAGCATACAGCTTTTGCTGCAATGATATGCATAAGAGGACCGCCCTGACAGCCGGGGAAAATACCCTTGTTGAGGGCAAGACCGAAATCATTCTTTGCGAGGATGAGACCGCCTCTGGGACCTCTGAGTGTCTTGTGAGTTGTTGATGTAACAATATCTGCATAGGGTACGGGTGAGGGATGGACACCTGCAGCGATAAGGCCTGCAATGTGAGCCATGTCAACCATGAAAATTGCTCCGACAGACTTTGCGATTGCGCCGATTCTTTCAAAATCGATTGTTCTGGGGTAAGCTGAAGCACCTGCAACAATCATTTTGGGCTGTGATTCCTTTGCAAGTCTTTCAAGCTCATCGTAATCAATGAAGCCTTCGTCGTTTACACCGTATGAAACGAAGTTGAAATACTTACCTGACATATTAACGGGTGAGCCGTGTGAAAGATGTCCGCCGTGTGCAAGGCTCATGCCGAGGATTGTGTCACCGGGGTTGAGAAGTGCAAAGTATGTTGCGATGTTTGCCTGTGTACCTGAATGGGGCTGAACATTTGAATATTCTGCACCGAAAAGCTCCTTTGCTCTTTCGTTTGCAATGTTTTCAACAATATCAACACATTCGCAGCCGCCGTAATATCTCTTTGCTGAGTAGCCTTCTGCATATTTATTTGTAAGCACACTGCCCATAGCTGCCATAACAGCAGGTGAAACAATGTTTTCAGATGCGATAAGCTCAATGTTATCTCTCTGTCTTTTAAGCTCCAGATTCATTGCATCTGCAACTTCCTTATCGAAGCCTGCAATGTATGAAGCGGTATTCATAAAATCGTTGAACATCGGAATTTCCTCCCAAGAAAAAAAATACAGTAAGAATTATATCATATATTATCTTTTATCGCAATCGGCAATTTAATCAAAGAAATCAATGTGTTTTTCAAAGACTTTGTATTTTTGTTCTTCAAAAAAAAAGAAAACCGACTGTGAAGCCGGTTTTCCGCACTGATTATCAGATTTTGAAAAGGTTGCTCAGGAATGAGAATATCTGAACAATTGCCACAAAAAGATCGGCAAGTGTCTTACGCATGTCGGGAGCAGGGTCAAGGACAGTGTTACCTGTGCCGCCGAGTGTATTGTCGCCTACTGCACCTTCAATCTGGTCAAGAGCACCGTCTGCGCCGTTTATAACATCATCAAACATCGGAAAAACCTCCCTGTATTAATCTTTTTATCAGTCTTCGTCTTCTTCGTCTTCAATTTCAATTTCGTCAATAACGAAACCGCAATTGGGGCATGTAAGAGGATCATCTGTCTCGAAAGCTGAGTCATCAAAAACGAAAACCTCGCCGCAATCGGGACATTCTACTTCGTATTCATAGTCTTCATCATCGTCATACTCATCATAAAGACCGTCACAGCCTTCACAGCTGTCGCAATCGAAGTCACATTCATCGTCAAACTCATCATATTCTTCAAAAACGATGTCTTCAACGTCTGAAAGATCCTTGTCAACTGCATCGAGATGCTCTTCAATGTCGTCAATCTCGTCTGCAAGAACTGCAATATCATCTTCTGCATCTGCAAGGCTTAATGCCATATCATCAATGATGTCAACAAGTGCCTTGATAACCTTTGTTTCCTTTGCGGATTCGTCAAGCTCAAGACCGTCAACAAGACCCTTGATGTATGCTGCTTTTTCAGTAATAGTCATCATAAACTGACCTCCCTGATTAATATTATAAATGTATGAGCTGAAATTATGCTCTTGACATGTACTCGCCTGTACGAGTGTCAACCTGAATCATTTCGCCTTCGTCAATGAAAAGGGGTACTTTGATTTCTGCACCTGTTTCAAGAGTTGCGGGCTTGAGAGTGTTTGTAGCTGTGTCACCCTTGAAGCCGGGGTCTGTCTTTGTAACCTGAAGTGTTACGAAGTTGGGGGGTTCAACACCGAAAACCTTGCCCTTGTATGAAAGGATACGGCATGTTTCGTTTTCCTTTACGAACTTGAAGTTGTCGCTGAGGTCTGAACCGTTGATGGGTACCATATCATAGGTTTCGGGGTCCATGAAGTAGTAGAGACCGCCGTCTTCATATGAATATTCCATTTCTCTTCTCTCAATGAATGCAGTGGGGAACTTTGCTGAGGGATTGTAGCTCTTTTCAATAACTGCACCTGTGAGAACATTCTTTGTCTTTGTACGAACGAAAGCAGCGCCCTTACCGGGTTTAACATGCTGGAATTCAACAACCTGAAGTACGTTGCCGTCCTCTTCAAATGTTACGCCGTTTCTGAAATCGCCTGCTGAAACCATAAATAATTCCTCCGTTATAGTAAGTCTATAATAGTCTTTAAACTTTTACTTTTAAATAATAATATATTTTACACTGTTTTGCAAGTGTTTTTCACAAAAATCAGAGAACTATAAGTGATTTTTGCGATTCTGTAAGATTTTTGCAGCCCTTTTCAGTCACAAAAACCATATCCTCAATCCTGACACCGAACCTGCCGGGCAGATAAATACCCGGTTCAACGGTGACGATATTGCCCTTTTCAAGGGTCATTGTGCTTCTCGGTGAAAGGTTGGGCAACTCGTGGATTTCAACACCCACTCCGTGACCCGTTCCGTGACCGAAATATTCACCGTAGCCTGCCTGTGCGATGACATCCCTTGCAGCCTTGTCGGCATCAGCACATGAAACACCCGCACTTATGACATCAAGCGATGCCTGCTGAGCCTTAAGAACGGTATTGTAAACATTCTCCTGCTCCTCAGTCACAAATCCTACAGCAACCGTTCTTGTCATATCACTGTGATAGCCGTCAACGACAGCACCGAAGTCCATAGTTATAAAATCACCGTTCTCAATGATTTTATCCGTCGGAACACCGTGGGGCATTGAGGAATTTTTTCCGCTGACAGCGATTGTGTCAAAGGAAAGTGCCTCTGCACCGTTCCTGAGCATGAAAAAATCAAGCTCAAGCTGAATTTCCTTTTCCGTTCTGCCTTTTCTGATAAAATTCAGGATATGCAGAAATGCGTCCTCGGCAATTTTCTGTGCGGCAAGTATTTTCTCAGTCTCTTCTTCGGATTTGACACGCCTGAAAACGCTGATTGCAGTGTCAAGGGAGCTGTCGGAAACAAACTCAAAGCTCTTCATATGCTCATTACCGCAAAGTCTTGAAAACTCTGCAAGGGTCATTCCGTCTGCTTCGACAGCCACGGTTTTTGCATTTCTCTCAAGAAGATAATCTTTCATCTGAGCAAAAACCTGTCTGCCCTCTGCCACATCACAGCATTTTATTGTGTTTTCTGCAGCCTCGATATATCTGCTGTCAGTATAGAAAATACTTCCCTTGCGTGTGACAAGCAGAAAGCCGTCTGAAGATTCAAAACCGGTGAAATAACGCCTGTTGCAGGGAGTGACGATAAATGCCGCATCAATATTTTCAGGAAGAACAGACATAAGTGAATCTATGTTCATACCATTCACCTCAACGAAAAGAATGACGGGCTCTTTGCAGAACCCGCCGTCAGAATTAATTACTTGAACTTACGCTTACGAGCAGCCTCGGACTTCTTCTTTCTTGCAACAGAAGGCTTCTCATAGTGTTCTCTTTTACGAACTTCCTGGATGATACCGTCTCTTGAAGTCTGACGCTTGAAACGTCTGAGTGCGCTGTCCAGGGATTCATTTTCTTTAACTTTGATCTGGCTCATTATATTCCCTCCCTCCGCATTTACCGCAGGGGTCATTAATCAATCTATATACCGATTCCCGACCGATACTTTATGTATTATACATGAATGTGATGTCCGTGTCAAGAGATTTATCTACGATTTTTTTATCTTTTTGTCGTTTTTTTCATCGCACCTTGATTTTTCATATAAATAATGTATAATAAAAAGCAGATATTTTTGACAGGAGCTGTTTTTATGTCAGTACAGAATCTGATTGAATATATAAAGGAAAAGAAAATCCTCATTCTCGGCTTCGGCAGAGAGGGAAAATCAACATACAATCTTATAAGAAAGCATCTTCCCGACAAGGAGCTGACAATCGGCGACAAAAACGCCGTGACACTTGACGATGCAAATGTCTCCTTTGACTGCGGTGACGATTACCTTGAGCATCTCGGCAATTATGACCTTGTTTTCAAGAGTCCGGGAATCCCCTTTGTGGGCGTAAGATATCCCGACACAACCGAAATTACATGTCAGACAGACATGTTTCTGCGTTTTGCAGATTGCACAATCGTAGGCATTACGGGCACAAAGGGCAAGACGACAACATCAACACTCACATACAGGATGCTCAGTGAAGCAGGCTTTGATGTTTCACTCATAGGCAACATGGGTATACCCGTGTTTGAGAAAATCGACATGCCCGAAAACAGCTTTGCAGTAATTGAAATGTCATCACATCAGCTTGAATTCACAAGAAGCTCACCTCATGTGGCAGTCATGACAAATGTCTATGAGGAGCATCTTGACCACTATGAAGAGGGCTTCATGGGTTATGTCAATTCAAAGCTCAATATCGTGAAGCATCAGAATGAAAATGATTATTTTGTTTTCAACGGCACTCAGGGACTTAAGGAATACATTGACACCGACTCTCTGAAATCAACATGTATAAAGGTATATTCCGAGCCTGACAGCTTTGTTGCGACTCTTACTGGTATCAACAACAATCTCAGGGGCAGACACAATGCAATGGATATAGGTTTTGCAACAGCAACAGCAAAGGCTGTGGGTGCAGACGAGGAGTCAATCCGCCGTGCCATTGAAAAGTTTGAGGGAATCCCCAACAGAATGGAATACTTCGGCACTTATGCAGGTGTTGATTATTATAACGATGCCATAGCAACCATTCCTGAGGCAGTGCTTTGTGCAGTTGAGGCAATCGGCAATGTGGGGACACTCATTATAGGCGGTCTTGACAGAGGTCTTGACTACACTGAGTTTGAAAAGGCACTTGCTGTCCTTGATATTGACAATCTTGTTTGTCTTCCCGAAACGGGACACAACATTGCAGACCATATCGCAGAAACCGGCACAAAGGTATGTGTATACAAGGCAAAGGACCTGCCCGATGCTGTTGACTTCTGCTTTGAGCACACTGCAAAGGGCAGGGCATGTATAATGTCCCCTGCCGCCGCAAGCTATAACTATTACCGTGACTTTGAGGAAAAAGGAAACCACTTCAAGACACTGGTTAAGAACACACAGTAATGTGTCGGGATAAGTGCAAAGTTCAAAGTGCAAAACGCAACACGAAAATGCATGCGGCAAAAAGTTAGGAACACCTGACGGTGTTGGATTTATATAATTGTGAAATCAACCCGGTAGGGGCGCCCATCGGGCGTCTGTTCGAGGGATATGTAAATAACGTAGGGCGGGTTGCCCTCAACCAGCCGATTGCGTAATGTAATGGAGCAATAAAGGTGGAACACCGTTCTATTGCAAAAAACTCAATATTTAGATTTATCTGATAGTG
>JAFUIY010000010.1 GCA_017473925.1 Clostridia bacterium
TCTAAATATTGAGTTTATTGCAATAGAACGGTGTTCCACCATTATTGCTCCATTACATTACGCAATCGGCGGGTTGAGGGCAACCCGCCCTACGAGGTTTGTTTTTCTTCAAACGGACGACGATGGGCGCCCCTACCGGCTTGATTTCACAATTATATAAATCCAACACCGTCAGGTGTTCCTAACTTTTTGCCGCATGCATTTTCGTTTTGCGTTTTGCACTTTGAACTTTGCACTTATCCCGACAAATTACTGTTTATCAAAAAAAGAGTCGCATCTGCGACTCTTTCTGTTATATATCATTCTTCACGATATCTTCGTAGGTTTCTCTTCTGATTATTGTTCTGACTTTGCCGTCTTTAACCATAAGCACTTCGGGTCTGGGTACACGGTTGTAATTTGAAGCCATTGAATAGTTATAAGCACCTGTTGTCAGCACTGCAAGGATGTCTCCCTTTTCGACATTCTGAATCATTGTGTTTTCCTGAATCAGGTCACCGCTTTCACAGCACTTACCGGCAATTGTGACTTCTGTATCACGGGGCTTGACTGCCTTGTTTGCACAAACAGCTGTGTAGTCTGACTGATAAAGAATATATCTCGGGTTGTCGGTCATACCGCCGTCAACAGAAACATACGTCCTTACATCGGGTATTTTCTTGACACTGCCAACAGTATAAAGTGTGACAGCCTCAGCACCTGCAATGCTTCTGCCGGGCTCAATGAGAATAAACGGTACGGAAATATCATTTTCAACTGCTATTCTTTTTACCGTCTCAGAAACAGGCTTCATATACTTATCGAATGCAACGGGTTTGTCCTTTTCTGTGTACATAATTCCGAATCCGCCGCCGAGGTCAAGCTCTGAAATCACAACACCTGTTTCATTTTTTATATCAATGATAAAATTCATCATTACTTCAGCTGCAAGCACAAAGGGGTCAACATCGAAAATCTGTGAACCGATATGGCAATGAAGACCCACAAGCTGAACATTTTCAGCACTGATGGCTTTCTTCACATTTTCCATTGCTTCGCCTGTTTCGAGTGCGAAACCGAATTTACAGTCAATCTGACCTGTTTTTATGAAATCATGAGTATGAGCATCAATACCGGGCTTGATTCTCATATAGATATTTGCGGTCACACCGAGCTTTTTTGCAATCTCACTGATGTTCATAAGCTCCTCGGGGTTGTCAACAACGATTCTGCCGACACCCTTTGTGAGTGCATATTCAAGCTCCTGATAAGACTTGTTGTTGCCGTGGAAATAAAGCTTTTCTGCAGGGAAACCTGCTTTGAGAGCAGTATAGATTTCACCGCCGGAAACAACATCGAGTCCCATTTTTTCGTCATTACAGATACGGCACATTTCAAGGCATGAGAAAGCCTTGTTCGCATAAAGCACTCTGCCGTTTCCGCCGTAATACTTATCGATTGAGCCGACAAATGCACGGCAGTTATTTCTTATGGATTCTTCATCATAAACAATAACGGGAGTGCCGTATTCCTCTGCAATTTCCGTTGTATCGACACCGCCAATGGTAAGATGCCCTTTATTGTTTATATCAAGACAATCTGAAACAAACATTTTTATTCACCCTAAACTGTTTTCTATTGCCGTCTTTACGGCATCGCAACCCTCACCCGTCTGGGCTGAGAATTCGATAATTGTGCAGTCCCCTGCACATTCAAGCTCTGTTTTCAGATCTTCTCTGCGTTTTGCTCTTTCTGTTTTATTCAGCTTATCGCATTTTGTGAGAACAATAATAAAAGGATAACCTGATTCACGGATGAAATTTATCATCATGATGTCATCGGCAGATGGGGCATGACGCATGTCCACAAGCTGAACAACGAGATTAAGGCTTCTTCCCATCTGAAAATAACCTTCCATCAGGTCTGCCCAACGGCGTTTCTCACTTTCGGAACGCTTTGCATAGCCATAACCGGGCAAATCTGCAAAACGGACATCCTCAACTCGGAAGAAGTTGACCGTTGTTGTTTTTCCGGGCATTGAGCTGACTCTTGCAAGACTTTTTCTGCCGAAAATCTTATTTATAAGCGATGACTTACCTACATTTGACCTGCCTGAAAATGCAATTTCGGGGATGTCCGATGCAGGTAACTGCTTTGATGTGCCGTAAGCTGCTTCAAACTGAACCTTATTATAATTCAATTTATTCACCTCAATTATAAACACCTGTACGTGTTTTCTGCTGTTTTTCGGGAATGACAGAGTGTTTTTCTGTCTTTGCTTCCTTTTTCAGTGCAACAGCAAAAACTTCATCAATTGTTCTGACAGGGATAAAAGTGATTTTCTCCTTGACAGCATCGTCAATTTCTTCAATATCAGATGCATTATCCCATGGAATGATAACCTTTGTCATCCGCTGACGGTAAGCAGCCATTGACTTTTCTTTAAGACCGCCGATGGGAAGCACTCTTCCGCGGAGAGTGATTTCACCTGTCATTGCAACATTACCTCTGACAGCAATACCGCTGAGCGCAGATGTGATTGCAGTTGTCATTGTGATACCTGCAGAGGGACCGTCCTTCGGCACTGCTCCTTCGGGAACATGGATATGTATATCCTTGGTTTTATAGAAATCCTTGTCTATTCCGTACTGCTCTGCACGGCTTCTGACGAGGCTGACTGCAGCTTTTGCAGATTCCTTCATGACATCACCGAGAGAACCTGTAAGTTCAAGTTTGCCTGTACCCTCAAGGACAGAAACCTCGATTGTGAGCATTTCACCGCCCACGGATGTCCATGCAAGACCGTTTACAAGTCCGACTTCATCCTTATGGGAAATATCATCGGGTCGGAATTTTATCTGTCCTAAGAATTCCTGAAGATTTTTCTCTGTGACTGCAATTGCTGAAGTGTCACCTTCAAGGAATCTTACTGCTGATTTTCTCATTATCTTAGAGGCAAGTCTTTCAAGCTGACGGACACCTGCTTCTTTAGTATAACCATCAATCATGAGCCTTATTGCCTTGTCATTGATTTTAAGCTGTTTCTTATCGATATTATGCTCTTTAAGCTGTTTGGGAATAAGATGCTTCTTTGCAATATTGAACTTTTCTTCATGAGTATAGCTTGAAAGGTCGATTATTTCCATTCTGTCACGCAGAGGCTCGGGAATGGAGTATTTATCGTTTGCAGTTGTAATAAACAGCACCTTACTAAGGTCAAAGGGAAGCTCAATAAAATGGTCACAGAATGTCGAATTCTGCTCGCCGTCAAGCACTTCAAGAAGAGCCGAAGCAGGGTCACCCTTGAAATCACCGCTGAGCTTGTCTATTTCATCAAGAAGAATAAGAGGGTTCTGACTCTTTGCATCAATAACAGCATTGATGATTCTGCCGGGAATAGCACCTATGTAAGTTCTTCTGTGACCTCTGATTTCTGCTTCATCACGGACACCGCCGAGAGAAATTCTCACATAGTTTCTGCCCACAGCCTTTGCAACTGAACGGGCAACGGATGTCTTACCTACACCGGGAGGGCCTGCAAGACAGATAATCTGTCCTTTGATATCGGGAGACAGACATCTCGCTGCAAGCATTTCAATAATTCTTTCCTTGACATCCTTAAGACCGTAATGGTCCTTGTCAAGAATTTTTCTTGCAGTCGGGATTTTTATATTTTCCTTTGTAAACACACCCCAGGGAAGTGCAAGACACTTATCAAGATATGTTCTTATGACATTCGCATCAGGTGAGCCTGAGGACATTTTTGCAAGGCGCTTACACTCGTTCATGAGCTTCTCTTTTGCTTCCTCGGGCATTCTGCTGTCTCTTATCTGAGACATGTATCTGTCTGCCTCTTCAGGGACATCCTCACCCTCACCAAGCTCATCATAAATAGCCTTGAGCTGTTCTCTGAGATAGTAGTCGTGCTGATTCTTGTCCATCTGCTCCTGCACACGGGCATGAATCTCATCCTCGAGCATAAGAAGCTCGATTTCCTGAGCAAGACTCACACTGAGATATTCGAGTCTGCGAAGAGGATTCATCTCTGTAAGAAGATGCTGTTTCTCTTCCACGGGCATGAACACGTTTGCTGCAATTTTGTCTGCAAATCTTGATGAATCAGTTTCAGAAATAACATCAGCCACAACATCCTGAGACATTTTTGAAGAAATATCACAGTAATTCAGGAACAATTCACGGACATTTCTGATAAGTGCTGTTTCATAATCAACAGACTCGGCAGGCACGGCAACATCGTCCCTCTCCTTAACAAGACCTCTGTAAAAGGGTCTTCTTGAAAGAAGGTCTGTAATAACACCTCTGCGAAGCCCCTCAACAACAACCCTGAGAGTTTTGCCGCCCTCGGCAACACGGAGTACCTGCTTGACCTCTGCAACAACACCAACCGTATAAAGCCCCGTGAACATGGGCTCTTCCTCTGCAATGTCACGCTGTGTTACTATAAAAATCTTTTCATTGTTTGAAAGTGCAAATTTGATTGCTGCAATCGAAGCAGCTCTTCCCACATCAAAATGAAGAGTCATGTCAGGGAACAAAACAAGACCACGCAATGCAAGAACAGGCATGGTTGTAATTCTTTCATTTGTTTCCGTCATTTTCTCAACTCCTGTATTTATTATATTATAAATCATATAGATAAAATTATAGACTATTATTATATAATATTTTTTTATTTCTTTCAATAGAAAAAACAAAAAAATAATTTGCCACACAGTGACAAATTATCTTTATTGTTTATTCAGTTTATTATTCTGATCTGAGTGCCGTTACGGGGTCTTTCTTTGCAGCCATCTTTGCGGGAATCATACCGCCGATAACGGTAAGAATTACGCTGATTGTTGCAAGACCGAGGGCATAAAGAGGATTGAGCACTGCAACATTTTTAAGCTCTGTCAGGTGATAGATAATCATGTTGATGGGCACTGTAAGAATGTATGCAATGGCGATACCAAGTGCACCCGAGCAGATACCGATGATGAATGTCTCAGCGTTGAAGACACGGGTGATATCCTTCTTTCTTGCGCCGAGTGCACGGAGTATACCGATTTCCTTTGTTCTTTCAAGAACTGAAATGTAAGTGATAATCGCAATCATGATAAGAGAAACAACAAGTGAAATTGCCGCAAAAGCAACAAGAACGAGTGTAACAGCCTTCATGATGCCGTTTGTCATTTCAGTGATTGCAGCAGAAGCATCTGTGTAGTAAACCTTTTCACCCTCTGCAGCTGTTTCATTGAATGCATCAAGGTAAGCTATGAGAAGCTCCTTTTCCTCAAAGTTTGAGGGATAAAGGAAAATTGCAAAGGGCTGACTGCTTCCGCCGTATCTGAGAAGAAGTGATGTTCTTGTGTTTTCATCAACAGCATTCATGGGGTTTGTGGGAGTTACATCAATGTCAGATGTAAGGATATCCTTGACCATCTGTGATTCTGTGTTCATGTCAATAACCATCTGAACAAGGTCATCACTGTATGCAATACCTGCACCCAAAAGACCTATCTGCTGTTCTGCCTTAAGACGGACAACACCGCTGATTTTGATTTTAATGTTCTTTTCGTTGCCGTACATTGCATTATAATCTGTATTCTGGATGTAAATGCCGTATTCAGACTTTGTATAGAAGACATCGTTGCCCACAAGCTCATATTCAGTACCGACGATATCCTTGAAATCAATCTGTTCCTTTGTGCTGTCAAAACCGAGAGAAGCCATAACATCACGGCTGACAGTGTTATCTGAATCAACAACAAGCACGACCTCGTTGGGATTTGCGGGGTATGCACCCTCGAGAACATCATAATAGTATTCAAGGTATGATGCCGCATTGTCATCGAGTGTTTCGGGATATGATGACAGACCGATACCTGTCATATTGAAGCCGCCCATACCGCCTGATGCTGTCATTGAGTCCATCATAGCACTGATACCCGATGAAAGTGTATGCCATGTGACATTGCCGTCATCCTGCTTCCTGATAACATTCATTGAAACTGACCTTGCATAACCTATACTGCTGCAGATTGCCGGGTCAACATTTTCAAGATATGTCATATATTCATCAGTAAACTGATTGATGTAAACGGTGCTGTCCTTTTTGACCTCATCGAGAATGACATAATCTGTGTCTGCCATTTCTCTTTCGCCTGTCACAAAGCTCTCCATCTGAGCCTGCCCCTCTTTAAGGGCTTCTTCATCCATGATTGTGACCTGCTGTGAAATAAACAGAGGGAATTCATTGAGGGCATCTGACTGATATTTGTCAATCTGAATCTGCAGACCGTCTGAAAGGCTGAGAATGAGGGCAATTCCTATGATACCGATACTTGAAGCAAGAGCAGTGAGAATTGTTCTGCCTTTCTTTGTCATGATGTTACGGGCAGAGAGCTTGAGTGCTGTTTTAAAGCTCATACTTGTCTTTTTAAGAGCGTATGAATCATCAGCTTCAGGCTCATTATAGGGGTTTGTGTCGTCAATGACACTTCCGTCCTCAAATTTTACGATACGGTCGGCATACTCCTCTGCAAGGGCAGGGTTATGAGTAACCATGATAACAAGCTTGTCGGATGCGATTTCCTTGATAAGGTCCATAATCTGACGGCTTGTTTTCTTGTCAAGAGCACCTGTAGGCTCGTCAGCAAGAATGATATCAGGGTCGTTTGCAAGGGCACGGGCAATGGCAACTCTCTGCATCTGACCGCCTGAAAGCTGATTGGGACGCTTGTTGATGTGATTCTTAAGACCTACCCTTTCAAGGGCATCAAGGGCTTTCTGCTTTTTTTCTGCTTCCGAAACGCCGGAAAGGGTCATACCCATTTCAACATTATCAAGAATGCTCAGGTGTGTAATAAGGTTATAGCTCTGAAACACAAAGCCGATACTGTTGTTTCTGTAAGCATCCCAGTCGGAATCACTGAAATCCTTTGTAGACTTGCCGTTGATTATAAGGTCACCGCTGTCATATTTATCAAGACCGCCGATAACATTGAGGAATGTTGTCTTACCCGAGCCGCTGGGACCGAGAATTGCAACAAACTCATTCTTGCGGAAGCTGACACTGACTTCATCAAGGGCTTTCTGTGTAAAGTCGCCCGTTGTATAGCTTTTTGATATTTCTTTTATCTGAAGCATGGCATTTTCTCCTCCGTATATACCTTACTTATTATAGTATGATATTACACCCTGATTTTTAACTCAATATTAACATAAAAGAAAAAAAATCAGCAGAGTCCGAAGACCCTGCTGAAATTATTATTTTAAATTTATGCTGTGGGGAGAAGCTCAACTCTTGCTGAATGACGGAGAATCATACGAGCGTCCATAGCTGTGAGCTTGCCGTCCTTGTTAGCATCAGCTGCAAGGAACTTTGTGCCTTCAAGAGGCTCAATCTTTGAAGCTGCACGGAGAGCTGTACGAGCGTCCATAGCTGTAACCTTACCGTCACCGTTAGCATCACCGAGAACATAGTCACCTACGGGAGGCTGAGGATCAGTTGAGGGCTGAGTTGAAGGATCCGTTGAGGGCTGAGTTGAAGGATCCGTTGAGGGCTGAGTTGAAGGATCTGTTGAGGGATCTGTTGTGGGATCCTGAACACCTGTTGCAGGAATTACTTCAACATCGTCATAGTGACCGTTAGCCTTACAATATGTACCCTTGTAACCGTCATGAGTTGCTGTAGCAGCCTTCTCGAACTTAACTGCATCACCGCATTCGTGTGAGAAGATTGAGAAGAGAAGATTATCTACGAGATCAAGAACAGAATTGATGAGACCCTGTGCAAAGAGGCTGTCCTCGCCCTTTTCGTCGATGATGTCTGCAAATGCTGCAAAGTCACAGTCATAGAGAGCAGGAACAATCTTGCCCATTACTGCATTGTAGAAGTCAAATGTGAATGTTTCGTCACCGCAGTCATTGATGAAGCCCATGGGGAAGAGCTCATTGAAAATAACATTGAGCTTATACCATGCTGAGCCGTCCTTTACGCCTCTTTCAGTTGTGAGGTGGTCAGCAACTGCAGGAAGCCCGTCGATGTAATTGAGTGCCCAGTCAACGATGTCTTCAAAAATGTCTTCCCATGTGAAGCCCTTAGCCTTGAGAGCATCAACATCAAGATTGATGTTTGTTGAGTCATTGAGCCAGTAAGCTGCAACATCCATCCCCATTTCGCCGAGTACATTGTTCCACTGGTCAACAGAGATATCTCTTACCTTGCCGTTTGCAAGAACAAGAGCTGAGTAATCCTTATCGAATGCAATGCTGTCATCCTTGACCATGAACTTGTCGATACATACATATGCTGTATAACCTGCAAGCTGTTCAAGAGAAGCAACCTCTGCGGGAAGCTCGATACCGAGGAGTGTGGGATAGAAGAGTGATACAACTGCAACTACCATATCTTCAAGGCTCTTACCTGCAATCTTGTCTGCAGTGAAGCCGCTGAAATCAAATGAATATGCTGTGCCGTCGATTGAGAATTCAAGCTTGCCGCCGTTGTTAGCTGCAAGAGTCTTGAGGATGTAACCGAATACTGATGTAAGGTTATCGTTGACATCCTTGTTGCTGCCCTTCTTGAGGCCGAGTTCAGCAACTACTGAAGGCTGAAGGATAACTTCTGCGATTGTGCAGACGATATTGTTGAGGTTTGAGAAGAGACCTGATTCAGTCCATGCTGCAAAGTTGAATGTATCAGCTTTGAATTCGTAATCCATGTTGATGATTGTCTTGAGAACATCAAGCTGAGGATCCATAGCGATAAGGTCATTGAGAGCCTTCTTGACATCAGTGTTGAGAGGCTCAATTGCAAATGATGCGATAACAGCATCACCGTACTTGCCGATGATATCGTTAAGGCTCATTACTGCAACTTCTGCAGCTTCTACCTGTGTGGCATCCTTGCCTGACATAAGCTTGAGGAGAGCTGCTGCAAGGAGTTCGTCACTTGTGAACTTTGCATAAGCTGAATCTGCAAGAGCAACTTCGCTGTCACCCTTGATGAGGTTATCATAAAGAAGTTCATTGACAAGAATTGCAACATTGTCACCGAGGAGACCGTTTACTGTTTCTTCGAGATTAAGACTTGCAAATGAGTTAGCAAGGTCGTTTACCTGACCGAGTTCAAGGTTACCCTTAACAACCTTTTTGATGATTGCAACGTTGTCTTCTTCTGAAATGAAGCCGAGAAGTGCATTGACGATTTCAATACCGTTTGAGTTCTTTGTTGTGATAACAACCTTGTTTCTGCCTGTACCCTTCTTAAGAGGAGCAGTATTGAAGTTTGCAGCGTCACCGCAGAAGCTCTTACCCTTTTCCTTAAGGTAATCAAGAGCTGCAGCAAGTGTTTCAAGAATACCGTCAACTGAGTTGAGGTCAATCTTGACACCGCCGAGAACCATACCGATAAGTCCTGAGAAATCCTTGATCTGAGTGTTAAGGTCAGCATCTGCAAGAACAACATTGAGGTAATTCATAAGAGAATCTGCAAGTTCTTCTGCTTCTGCGTCCATAACATCAACACCGTCTGCTGCAGCCTGCTCCTTGAGAGCATCAATAACCTGGAAGCAGATTGCAAGAACAGAAGGAGCTATTTCTTCCTTTCTGTCGCCGAGTGCTGTAAGAAGGTCTTCAACAACAACTGCAAGGTTGTCTTTGTTTATGTATGCATCAAGAGATGAAGTATCTCTGTCCTGAGCAAAAGCTGTCATAGGAATGCATGTAACAACCATGAGCAATGCCATGAAAACACTTAAAATTTTAGTGGTCTTTTTCATGTAAAACCATGTCCTTTCTTTTGCGGAACCGTGCCGCAGGATTTTTGAGCATAAATCAGAGCTATGCCTGCTTATAGAATAATATAAATGAAAACAAATGTCAAGTTTGAATAAACTGTAAAATGTTTCTTTAACAAATTTTGTGAGATAGCACAAAACTATCGAATTTTTTTTGTTGTTTATTACAATATTAATTTTTTTGTTTATTCTGAAAACCGACAGAAAAACCGTCATGAAAATTTTTTCCGCCAAAAACCTTAAAATTGTATTGAAATTCTTGTTTTATTGATATATAATATTTCTGTGTTATGTATCAGAGAGGTGATTTGTCCGTGAACAGCTTGCAGAAAAAAATTCTTACAGACGGAAAGGTTCTTCCGGGGAATATACTCAAGGTTGACGGCTTTCTTAATCATCAGATAGATATAAATCTGCTCAGGGATATGGGTGCAGATTTTTATGAGCTTTTCAAAGATAAGAATATAACTAAAATCCTCACTATTGAGGCATCAGGTATTGCAATCGCATGCTATGCGGCAGAGCATTTCAAGGTTCCCGTAGTCTTTGCGAAAAAAGGCACTCACAAGAATGTGGGTAACGATGTCTTCACAGCTGAGGTTTTTTCTTATACAAAAGGAACATCCTACGAGGTTGCCGTTTCAAAGCTTTACATAAATGAAAACGACAGAATCCTTATTATAGATGATTTCCTTGCAAACGGACAGGCTGTTTTAGGTCTGAAGAAAATCATTGAGGATGCAGGTGCCGAGCTTTGCGGTGCAGGCATCGCAATCACAAAATGCTTCCAGAAGGGTGAGCAGATGCTCATTGATGCAGGGATTGATGTAAAATCACTTGCAGCAATCGAATCCATGGAAGACTGTGTCATCAGATTCAGGGAATGACACACTGACTCAGTATATGTTTTTAACATATAAATAAAAATCCGGACAGGAGACGACCAAAAATGAAAAAAATTCTTGCAGTTCTTCTTGCCCTTCTTATGGTACTCTCATTTGCAGCTTGTACCAAGTCCGGCACAGAAGAAACATCCACTGACGCTGACAAGCAGAATGCTGTAGCTGTTGAAGATGTAAAAGTAGGTTTCATCTTCCTTCATGACGAACAGTCAACTTATGACAAGAACTTCATGGATGCAGCTAAAAAGGCTTGTGAAGAAATGAACGTTGAATACGCTCAGAAGACTCAGATTCCCGAATCAAAGGACTGCTACGATGCAGCTGTTGAGCTTATCGAAGTTGACGGTTGTAACGTTATTTTCGCAGACAGCTTCGGTCACGAATCATTCCTTATGGACGCAGCTAAGGAATATTCTGATGTTCAGTTCTGCCATGCTACAGGCACACAGGCTCACACAGCAGGTCTTGCTAACTTCCACAATGCATTTGCTTCAATCTACGAAGGCAGATTCCTTGCAGGTGTTGCTGCAGGTCTCAAGCTCAACGAAATGATCGATGCAGGCGAAATCACAGCTGACAAGGCAAAGATGGGTTACGTAGGTGCTTTCACATTTGCTGAAGTTATCTCAGGTTACACATCATTCTACCTTGGCGCAAAGTCAGTTTGCCCCTCAGTTACAATGGACGTTAAGTTCACAGGTTCATGGTACGACGAACAGGCAGAAAAGGAAGCTGCTCAGGCTCTCATCGCAGGCGGTTGTGTTCTTATCAGCCAGCATGCAGACTCAATGGGTGCTCCCACAGCTTGTGAAACAGCAGGTGTTCCCAATGTTTCATACAACGGCTCAACTGTTGCTGCTTGCCCCAACACATTCATCGTTTCATCAAGAATCGACTGGACTCCCTACTTCAAGTACATGATCACATGCGTACAGAACGGCGAAGCTATTGATACTGACTGGACAGGTACAATCAAAACAGGTTCAGTTGTACTTACAGACGTAAACGAAGCAGCTGCTGCTGAAGGCACTGCTGCAAAGCTTGAAGAAGTCAAGGCTAAGCTCCTCGACGGTTCTCTCAACGTATTCGATACAGCTACATTCACTGTAGGCGGCAAAGCTCTTGAAAGCTACAAGGCTGACGTTGATACAGATGCTAACTTCGAAAAAGACACAGAAGTTGTTGAAAACGGCGTATTCTTTGAATCAAAGCACCGTTCAGCTCCCTACTTCGATGTTGAAATCGACGGCATCAATCTTCTTGACAGAAATTACGGCTAATATTCATCTGCAGTCCGGGACGGGGCATCCCCGTCTTGGACTGATTTTGAAGAAAACACTGTACTGCGGTGCAGTTTTTTCTTGAGAATTACATGAACGGAGGTTTGCTGTGGCTACTCAACCTGCTATCGAACTGAAAAACATAACAAAAAGATTCGGCAAAGTCGTTGCCAACAAAAACGTCAATCTTACTGCGAACCGTGGTGAGATTCTTTCCATTTTAGGTGAAAACGGAAGCGGAAAGACGACACTCATGAACATGATTTCAGGTATCTATTTCCCTGATGAAGGCGAAATCCGTATCGACGGAAAGGAAGCCCTCATCGCATCACCCAAGGATGCCTTTGACTACAAAATCGGCATGATTCATCAGCATTTCAAGCTTGTTGATGTGTTCAGTGCCGCAGAAAACATCGTTCTGGGTATTGAAGACGGAAAATACAACCTTAAGAAATCAGTTGATGAAATAAAGAAAATCAGCAGTCAGTACGGCTTCAATATTGACCCTGCAAAAAAGATTTACACAATGTCCGTTTCTGAAAAGCAGACAGTTGAAATCATCAAGGTGCTTTACAGAGGCGCTGACATCCTTATTCTTGACGAACCCACTGCTGTTCTCACTCCTCAGGAAACGGAAAAGCTGTTTGACATTCTCCGCCGTATGCGTGATGACGGCAAATGCATCATTATCATCACACACAAGCTTCACGAGGTTCTTTCTCTTTCTGACAGAGTTTCCGTTCTCAGAAAGGGCGAATACATCGGCACAGTCAAAACAGCCGAAACAAGTGAAAGCGAACTGACTGAAATGATGGTCGGCAAGAAAATCGACCTTAACATCGAAAGAACAGAGCCTGAAAACACAGAAGACAGACTTGTTGTCAACAGCATAACATGTGTTGACAGAGTCGGAACAACAATTCTTGACAATGTTTCATTCACGGCAAAGAGCGGTGAAATCCTCGGCATTGCAGGTATTGCAGGCTCAGGTCAGAGAGAGCTGCTTGAATCCATCGCAGGTCTTCAGAGACTTGAATACGGTGATATCTTCTACTTTGACCCTCAGACAGGCAAAAAAGAAAGCTTAAGAGACAAAACTCCCATGCAGATAAGAAACATGGGTGTGCGTCTTTCATTCGTTCCTGAAGACAGACTCGGCATGGGTCTTGTCGGCAACATGGACATCGTCGACAACATGATGCTCAGAAGCTATTCAAAGGGACATTCAATCTTCCTCAAGCGTAAGCCCCCCAAGGACCTTGCAATGAAAATCATCAACGACCTCGAGGTCGTTACTCCCTCTGCAAGCACTCCCGTACGCCGTCTTTCAGGCGGTAATGTCCAGAAGGTGCTTGTCGGCAGAGAAATTGCGGCATCACCCACTGTGCTTATGGTAGCTTACCCCGTAAGAGGTCTTGACATCAACTCCTCATACATGATTTACAATCTTCTCAACGAGCAGAAGAAGCAGGGTGTAGCAATTATCTTCGTCGGCGAAGACCTTGACGTTCTTGTTGAGCTCTGTGACAGAATCATGGTTATCGGCTCAGGCAGAATCACGGGTGTTGTTGACGGAAGAACAACCACAAAGGAAGAAATCGGTCTTCTTATGACAAAATCAGAAGCTGAAGGAAAGGAGAATGGCAATGGCTGATAAAACTGCATCAAAAAAACATCACGAACCGCTTATTCATATTGTCAAGCGTGACGACCTTGCAGGCTGGCAGGCATGGCTGATAAGAATAGCAACAATCATTGTCGCTCTTATTTTTGTCGGCTTCCTTTCAATGCTTGTTACAGAAAAAGGCTTTTTTGAAACATATAAAATAATGTATTCGGGTGTATTCGGCAGACTCCTTCAGGGCTCCACAAAAATGCTGTGGAAATACCTTCAGGAAATTGCAATTCTTCTTTGTCTTGCCCTTGCACTCACTCCCGCATTCAAAATGAAATTCTGGAACTGCGGTGCTGAAGGACAGGCACTCATGGGCGGTCTTGCTTCAATCTTCTGCATGATTGAATTCGGTGACAAGCTCTCCTACGGTGCACTCATTGCAGTTATCTGCATCACAAGTATTGTTGCAGGTGCCGTATGGGGCGTAATTCCCGCCATATTCAAGGCACTTTTCAACACAAACGAAACGCTGTTCACCCTCATGATGAACTATATCGCAACGCAGATTATCGCATATTATGTTTACATCGAGGGCGGCGGCTCAAACGTTATCAATCCCGTTTCTGCAGGCAACTTCCCTGCTGTCGGCAACAACGACTACTTTGTAAACATCCTGACTGTAACAATCATCACTGTTGTAATGTATATCTACCTTAAATACAGCAAACAGGGTTATGAGATTTCTGTTGTCGGCGAAAGCCAGAACACAGCAAAATACATCGGCATTAATGTTAAAAAGGTCATCATCCGTACAATGGCTATTTCAGGTGCATTATGCGGTGTCACAGGTATGCTCCTCGTTGCCGGTAAGGACCATTCAATCAACACAAACCTCGTCGGCGGTCAGGGCTTCACAGCTATCCTGATGTCATGGCTCGGCCAGTTCAATCCCTTTATCATGGTTATAATGACAGCAATTGTCGTTTTCCTGAGAATCGGTGTTGCAAAGGTTGCAGACTCATCTCTTCTCAACTCCTCATTCTCAGAAATCATGGTCGGTATCGTTATACTTATGCTCGTCGGCTGTGAATTCTTTATCCAGTATTCAATCAGATTCCGTCATAAGAACAAGGAGGTAAAAGCATGATTATTCAATTTATCTGCCGTGCAATTCTCCTTGGTGTGCCTCTTCTTTACGGCTCAACAGGCGAAATTATCACTGAAAAATCAGGTCACCTCAACCTCGGTATTCCCGGTATCATGTATGTCGGTGCAATCAGCGGTGTTGTAGGCTCCTTCATTTACGAAAACTCCTGCGGCAATGACATTGCACAGATGAACGGCTTCCTTGCTGTTATAATCCCTCTTCTCTGTGCAATTGCAGGCTCTGTTATCATGGGACTTATCTACTGCTTCCTTACGGTAACACTCCATGCAAATCAGAACGTTACAGGTCTTGCCCTGACAACACTCGGTATAGGTCTCGGTAACTTCCTTGGTGCTTCACTCATCAACATCACAAAGAGTGAGCTCCCCTCAATCGCACTTACAAAGACAAGCTCATTCTTCGCAACAAAGCTCCCCTTTGCAGATAATCTCGGCTGGTTCGGTGAACTGTTCTTCTCTCACGACTTCCTGACTTATCTCGCAATCGCAATCGCACTGATTGCTGCTTTTGTGCTCAACAAAACAAGAGTAGGTCTGAACCTCCGTTCAGTGGGCGAAAACCCTGCTACAGCTGATGCTGCAGGTATCAACGTTATCAGATACAGATACGTTGCAACATGCATAGGCAGTGCAATCGCAGGTCTCGGCGGCCTTCAGTATGTTATGTCATACGCCAGCGGTGTATGGTCAAACAACGCCTTCGGTGACCGTGGCTGGATGGCTATTGCTCTTGTTATCTTCGCTCTGTGGAAGCCTTCCTTCGCAATTGTGGGCTCATTCGTATTCGGTGCACTCTGTAATGCAAACAACTACATTCAGGGTCTCGGCACGGAAACTCAGGAGCTTTTCAAAATGCTCCCCTACGTTGTCACAATCATCGTTCTTGTTATTACAAGCATGAGAAAGAAGCGTGAGCATCAGCCTCCCGCAAACCTCGGTCTCAACTATTTCCGTGAAGAAAGATAATAAAAATCAGGGGCTGTCTGCAACAGACAGTCCCCGTTTATTGCAAGCAAAAAACGGTCGCTGTATCGACCGTTTCAGGTTAGTCCATCTCCGGGCACGCACAGCGGGCGTTCGGAGGAACATACAATATTTTTTTATGAAAACGCAGTTTCCATAAAGAAAAAAAGCTCCGTTTCTCACGGAGCATTTTTAAGCTTTTAATTAAAGACCAATAAGTGAACCGATTGATGAAAAAAGGTTGACAATCATCATGATAAAGTTGTAGAATGATTCAAACATTATTATGCCTCCAAATCCGTTTCATTTTATTTATTGCACATTTTGTGTAATAATAATATCATACACACATGCAATATATGTTAACTAATTTTCATCTATCTATTAACATATTATGAATATTTGAGACATTTTCTTATAATTTGTATTAAGCAATCAATATTACGAAAAATCATATATTACATTTTCCTTGCAACTGTCTCTTTTGATTAATAATTTATTCATAATAACAGATAAATCAGAGAGAGGGTTGTCAGATAGTCAGTGTTTTCCTGAGTAAGGATAACTGCAAGTGACAATACAAGGAGTGCATCTTTATCATCAGCAAGAAAAGAAAGTATTCCGTTGTGCTCTTTTTTCTGCTCCTGATTGTCAGTGTCGTGCTCCCTGACGGGAATTTCCACGGGATATGATATCCGTCTGACTTCATCAGGGATAGGTCTTACAGTCTTTCCTGCGGGTTCATCCTCCTCAACCGTGATTGCTGCCCTTTTTTTCATTTCACGGACACGCATTGCCGCGTCCTGCTGCATTTTAAGCATATCTTCATATGAATAATTTCTCATGGCACACCTCACAACAAGCCGTTGAGCAATCCGCTTTCACGGAGTAACGGAATAAGGTTTATGAGTCTGAGAATTTTAATGGCTTCATCTGCTTTCTGCTGCCTCGGCTCGCTGAGCAACGGTCTGAGTGCTTCAATGAGTGCAGTACGGTTATCCTTTGCTGAGTAATTCCCGAGACTTCCGAGAATTTTCATCATATCAGGAGGAAATACACCGTCCGTTTTTTCAGACTTCTGCTGTTCATTGACTCCGTTACCCATTATGGATGCAGCAGCACTTCGCAGCTTTTCCACATCTTCATCGGTAAGTGACGACAATATTTCACTGATGTCCATTTTTATCACCGCCCATTTTTTTCAGGATTTCCTGTGCCTCGGGAGTATTCATCAGCTTTGTCACGAGTGCTTTATCTGACAGAAGCCTTGAAAGGGCATCATTCTGCCCCTGAGACAGATTCTGTGTCAGCTCCTTTGCAAGCTGTCTGTTCTGTTCCTCACTGTTGTTTTTCATTCTCTTTATGATTTCTTCAATATTGTTCATTAATTCACACCTCATATAATTTTTATAAATATTTATTCACAAGAAAGGTTGATTATGATGCGACTGCTTGTTCTTTCAGACTCACACGGTGATATTCCGTCATTACAGATGGCTATTGAAAACGAACCCAATGCCGATGTTATTATTTTCCTCGGAGACGGACTTAATGACTTTGAACACTGCAGAAAGTACATACATAATAAGATTTGTATTGCATTAAAGGGAAACTGTGACAGCTATTTCCTTGACTATCCCAAATCACTGACAGAGACATTCAACGGCAAAACAGTTTACTGCACTCACGGTGACCTTGAAAAGGTAAAATTCGGCCCTGAAATGCTACAGGGCAAAGCCGAAGCTCTCGGCTATAATATTGTACTTTTCGGTCATACACATAAAGCCATGAAAGAATACCATAACGGAATATATTACCTGAATCCCGGCTCTGTCAGGGAAAACTCCTGCGGAATAGTTGATATCACACCTCAGGGCATAATGTGTTTTCATAAAAAGATTGTGTCTTCATATTGACTTTAGTCGAAAAAAATTGTAATATTAAATGTAATATAATTATTATAAACAGGAAGTGATACTATGGATTTTAAAAGCTCTACCGCATTATATCTTATTGCGGCATGTGTAATCCTCTTTGTACTCGCTCAGTCAGTTTTCTTCCTTGTCAAGGCATGGAAACGAGGCAAAGAATTAGGCATCGACTCTAAAAAACTCAAAAACTCAATCACATCAAGTGCACTGTTCACAATCCCCTCAGCACTTTCAGTTCTTGCAACTGTCATTGCTCTGGCTCCTGCTCTCGGTCTTGTTGTGCCCTGGGTGAGACTTTCAGTTATCGGCAACATTACATACGAAACAGTTGCCGCAACAGAAGCCATCAACGCATTCGGCATCACAACAGGTATTTCTGAAGCAATCACAGACCCCGAAGTCTTTGCAGGTGTTGCATGGGTTATGACACTCGGCATCTGCTTTTCACTCGTTATTCTCCCCTTCGTGGCAAAGCCTCTTCACAAGAAATTCCTCAATGCAGGCAAGAAGAAGGAAGAGCCCGAAACAGCTGTTGTTGCAGATGAACAGACAGAAGCTGCACCTGAAACAAAGAAGAAAAAGAGAAGCTTTGCAGGCTTTATGGACTATGTAACTCCCGCACTTTTCATCGGTCTTATCGGTGCATTCATCTCAAATTCAATCCTCGGTGCAGGTAAAAAGGATGTTGCTCTCGACGGTGCAGGTGTACTTTCAGTAGTAACTCTTGTTACTGCAGTTGTCTCATCAATTATTCTTGAGCTTATTTCAAAGAAGTGCAAGCTTACATGGCTCGAGCCGTTCATTATGCCTATCGGCATGATTCTGGGCATGGTAGCCGCAATCATCTGCTATAATGTACTTCCGCCCGAAATTGCAATGCTTGAATGGAGGGGTTAATAATGGCAAAGAATACTACAAAACAGGCAAAAACGTATTATGATAAAGTCCATACCTGGGGCAGAATTTCAACAGTCACAGCTCTTTGTGTGCTTCTGATGTTCCCCATGGCAATCTGCCTTTACCTGGGTGTATTCCCTCCCTTTGAAAAGGTTTTCCAGGGACTTCTCAAGGTTATCCCCCTTTACTGGTCAGTTGCAGTTGTTGAAGTTATCTTCTACACACCCATGCTCGGTGCAGGCGGTGCATACCTTTCATTTGTTACAGGTAACATTGTAAACCTCAAGCTTCCCTGTGCTATCAGCGCAATGGAAAGCGCAAAAGTAAAGTCAAACACTGAAGAAGGCGAAGTTATCTCAACAATCGCAATTGCAACCTCATCAATTGTTACAACAATTATCCTTGCAATCGGCGTTCTTGCATTTGCCCCCTTCCTTGAGACTTTCACAAGCAGCGCCCTTCTCATGCCCGCATTCAAGGAGGTTATCCCCGCACTCTTCGGTGCTCTCGGCGCAGGTTACTTTGTAAAGCATTGGAAGATTTCATTTGCTCCCATCATCTTCATGCTTATAATTCTCGTTTTTGTTCCCACAATCGGTGCATCAACTCTCATCTTCCCCGGTATCGTGGCATCAGTTCTCTGTGCATTCATCATGTACAAGGTCGGATTCCTTGACAAAAAAGAGAAATAATCCCAAAACTTATACTTGTTCACAAAAAATTAACATTATGGTAATTCACACCACATACAAACAGTAACATTTTCAATCAAAAAAGGTTGATTTTGGTTATATTCTTATGGTATAATACTGTTAGCATAATATGGAGGTGAAACCGATGACAGATAAGGAATTTGCTGAAGTTAACGGTTTTGTTGATTGGCTTGTAGAACTTATCAATAAAATCAAGGAATTCTTCGCTTCTCTTAGCCTGAATCTTGGCTGATAAATCAAATTTATTAAATAATTTAGCAAAGGAGTGCATTTAAATGTTTAACAGTCAGTTAAATATCGAAAAATATCTCGGTTGGCTTGAACGCATTATCGACATCATCATGAAGCTTCTCGGTATGGGCGGTTCAAAAGAAACAACTGCAGCAGAAACAACAACTGTTGAAGAAACAACAATCGCAGAATAATCATTTATAGCATAATCGATTATTTTTTACAGAAACCATCAATTGTTGAGTTTTTGTGTTGTAATTATTAATTATAATATAACAATTCATCAAAAGACTTGAACATATAATTGTTTTATGATAATATGACTTATATTATTTTACTATTTCAGAAAAAGGAGGTCGTAATATGGAGTCATTCACTAAGATAATAAACTTCATAATGCAGATTATCGACCTGATTAAGAGCTTTTTCAACAAGTCTGACGATGGTGTTGAGCCCGATCCCGAAGAAACACCTGAATTATAATTCATTAATTATAGGGCTATTATTTTCAAATAAGTGAGGTGCAACAGAATGGAAACAGGCATGATCCCCTTCGTAGTAGATGTTGAGGCTTTTGTAGAAGCACTTCTCAAACTCATCAGAGCTTTCCTCGCATTTTTTGGTATCGAATCACTTTCAATTGGTTAATTTCATCATTTAATGGAGGTAAACACATGGAACTTCTTGCGGTAACTAAGATTATCCACGCTTTTCTTGGTTGGATCTATAAGCTCGTCAATGCTCTCGGAATCACAGCATTCAACGAACAGCTTACAGACATGATGGCAGAACTTGCTTAATCAGAAAAATGTTACACCCTGTCTGAGACAGGGTGTTATTTTTTCAGAAAAACAGCCTGACTGTTATTCCTGCCATAATAAAACTCACAAAATCGCCCAGCAATGCACACGGTATGACCGATGTGTATTTTTTTATGCCCTGAGAGCCGAAATAAACAGACAATGCATAAAATGTGGTTTCTGTTGAGCCTGCAATTACAGAGGCTATTCTGCCTGTCTGAGAGTCTGCTCCGTATTCGGCAAGTATAGTTTCATATACCGACAATGAACCGCTTCCCGATACGGGACTGAGCACACAAAGGGGCACAAGTGAGGAATCTATACCGAACAGAGAAAACACCGGTGACAGAATATTACAGAGGATATCAAGGGCACCTGATGCCTGAAGCATGTATATTCCGACCATCAGTCCCGTAAGAACAGGCAGAAGTGACAGGCATGTGGAAATGCCCTTTTCAGCCCCCTGCGAAAAGCACTCAAAAACGGGAACCCTTCTGACAATTCCGAAAACGAGAACAAGACTGATAAAAACAGGGAGTATATATGATGTAATTTTCATTTTCGTCTTATCCTTCCTGAAATTTTCGTTGCTGTAACTGAAGCAGCCTGAGACAGTATCGAACTAATCCATACACAAAGTATAATATCCATAGGCTCTGCAGAGCCTGCTGCCTGACGGAGTGCTGCAACAGTTGACGGAATAATTTTCAGCGCAGCTGTATTAATAACTGCAAAGGTCATCATTTCATTTGTTGCTTCTGCTATGTTGCCGTTTTTTCTGCGCATAAGTTTTACAGCTTCAATGCCCGTCGGAGTTGCTGCATTTCCAAGTCCCAGAAGATTAGCAGTCATATTCATTGCCACAGCTTCACTGATTTCTCTATCACGGGAGTATTCAGGAAACAACAACCTGATAAGCGGCATCAGGAGCCGTGAAATCATTCTGCACAGCCCTGACTGTTGTGCGATGTTCATTATCCCACACCACAGACACAGTGTTCCGAGAAGCTTCACAGACAGCGTCACAGCAGCTGTAACACCGTCAAACAATGCTGTTGTGACCTCTCCTGCCGTGCCGTATAAAACGGAACAGACAACTGAAAACAATATCATAAAAGCCCATACATAATTCATCATACGCCATATATATTCAGCTTTGCTTTCACATATTCCATAAAAAGGGAAAATTATAATTTTTTGTCATATGTCCCATAAACGACATTGACAGATTTAGTCAGATATGATATATTAATGTCAGATAAACACTTATTTCCATTTATGAAAGGATATGATATAAATGAAAGCAACAGGTATTGTAAGAACAGTTGACAGCGTGGGCAGGTTTGTTATCCCCATGGAGCTCAGAAGAACACTCGGAATTATTGATTCGGAGGATGCACTTGAGGTTTTTGTTGATGAAGACAAAATCATTCTCAGAAAGTATTCTCCCTCTTGTTTGTTCTGTAAGAGCCTTGATGATGTCATTGAGTTCAACGGCAAGAAGGTATGCAAGAAATGCATTGAAGCACTTTCAGAGTCTGTCAGCGAATAATGAAAACAACATAACCGACCGTCAGAAGACGGTCGGTTTTTTGCAAATCAGAATTTGTAGGGATAATGCACAATGCAAAATGCATAATGCACAATTATATAATCCAAGCCCGTAGGGCTTCCGAAACAATTTGCCGAAGGCAAATTATATCACATTTGCGTAGCAAATATATCACATCCGTCACAGACGGATATATAACA
>JAFUIY010000133.1 GCA_017473925.1 Clostridia bacterium
AATTCAAGCCGCAAAGCGGCTTCCGACATTTTTGCCAAAGGCAAAAACATCATTTTGTGAAACAAAACATCATTATTCGCTTTAAGCGAATACATCATTTTTTGCCAGAGGCAAAAAACATCATTCAGTAATTTATCGCTCTGCGATAAATTACTGTTTACTCAATCGTAATCTCAATTTCAGCTGACCTTACATCCTCAAGGTGTACGGTCAGTTTTTTTATGTCGCTGTAATCGTCATCGTATTCATATTTTCCGCCGAGCTTTTCTGCATTCATAATGGAGAATGTACCGTCCTTGTGACATGTTGCAGTCATCTGCTTGTCACCGATTTTAAGTGTTGCTGTTTTTCCGTCTTCCGAAATTTCAATATCGGCTTTTGTGTGCATAAACCAGTAAATGTCACTTTTTATAAGACATTTTACGGTGTCGGTTATTCTCAGTGATGAATAGCTATTATAAAGCTCAAATTTTCTTGTGACTTCCGTTGCACCGTTCATTCTGTAGGCATCGGTCATGTCGAGGGTGCATTTTCCGCCCTCCGTAGTCCTTGTATGCTCCGTGAATTTACATTCTGCAAGTACATACTGGTCGTCAAGGGTCATATCGGGGTTTATCACAAGTGTATTCTGTCCCTCTGCACGCTTGCAGTAGATTTTCCATCTGCCGCCTGCAGGGGTGTTCACGAAATAAGAGGGTGCGTCATAGCCTGACGGTCCCAGTTCTTCTGCCCATCTTTCGCCTTTTGCATCAAAAACAAAGGTGCCTATGTCAAGGTCGCCGTGGTTTATGAAATTGTAGCCTGCCTTTATGCCTGCAAAGGTTGCATCCTTGTCAAGATATGCGCTTCTCATAAGCACAAGCTCCTGACCTGCATCGGAATTGAGAAGTGTCACAAGAGGTTCTTTTCTGAAATCAGCCGTTTCGACGGTGTAATCTCTGTTGTACCACAGAAGTGAGAGTGCATCCTCTTTACCTGAGCCGTTTCTTTCTGTGTTATCTGATGTGTCGGGAGCGAATTGTCCGGGCATATCCCACATCTGATAGACTGCAAGGAGAGGGGAGTCATATTCTGATGCATACCAGTGGAGAACGGGTGAAAAGCACATTCTGTCCTTATTGTCACCGTAATTGAAAACACCCGTGGGAGTAGTTATGTAAGCAGGGAAGCTGCCCAGCTCCCTGAAGCCGTCGATTTCACTCATGCCGAAATCCGTTCCGAAATAGTTTTTCGATGTGGCAATGAATGTGACGATTGAATTCATACCCGACTGGCTGTAGCCGGGGCCCTCTGCATATACTCCGTCGGGTGTAAAATTCGCAAATGCAATGGGCATGTTTTTGTAACACATGGCGAGGAATTCAGCCGATTCCTCGGGAAAATAATCTGCGAAGGTCATGCATGCGACACCTATTCCGTTGTAGCAGATGCTGTTCCAGTTGTTTTTTGACCATGTGAACCAGTTTTTGAGATAGTTTTTTGAAAGTGCAGGCTTTACGGCATATTCAAGAACCTTTTCAGCCATTGTATTCTTCATTTCCTGTGGCAGATAATCAAAAAGCCAGTCGTAGCCGATTGACACGGCAAGTGCCATTTCTGCCGTTGCAAGGAAGTGTGAAGTACACCAATCGTCGTAAGAGCAGACCTTTTGCAGTTCTTTTACTGCTTTTTCGGCATATTTTTCTTCACCCGTCATCTGCCATGCACAGCCGAGAATGACCATGCGGTTGATTTCTTCACGGGAAATGGGCAGAATGCTGTCTTCTTCGTCAAGGACATATTCCTGAACGGGATAAATATTGTCATCAAGAAGTGCATCTGCATTGTCGATAACGGAATTTTTCAGTGCAAGGGTGTAGTCTGAGTATGAATTGTCATTATATTCTTTTCTTATAAGATCAAAGGCACTTTTATCAGCATAGATAAAGGGGTGTGTCGGTTCTGTTTTTTCAAGTTCAGACAGAATATCCTTTTTTGTGGGTGCTTCACCGTATCTGTCAAGGGAAATGTAATCAATGCCGACCTTCACCATATCGGGAATAACGGCAAAATACGGCACAATGTCTGTAATTCCGAGGACTATTATAAGTATAACGGAAATCACAACCGAAAGAAAAATCTTAAGCCCTGTTTTCTTCTTTGACTTTTTCATAACCAACACCTCTTTTTTCAATAATATCACGAATTATTCTTATATGCAACAATTCCTGTAGTGAAAAAGTGTTTTTACTGTGATATAATAATACAAACAGAACGATTCTCATTTTACGGGAGTGATTTCCGCTTTACGGGGTTTAAAAATTACTCCCGTTTTTATAGAATTGAGATACAAAGGAGGGGTTGCTATGGCAAATAACACGATAGGACAGTTTATTTCAGTCCTCAGAAAAGCAAACGGAATGACACAGCAACAGCTTGCAGACAGACTGAATGTTTCAAATAAGGCTGTCAGCAGATGGGAAAGGGACGAAACTGCCCCTGATATCACATTGATACCTGCAATTGCAGAAATATTCGGTGTTACCTGTGATGAGCTTCTGAAAGGCGAAAGGCTTGATTCTGAAAACATTTCACAGCGGACGGAAAAACAGGTTGAAAAACAGTTGTTTTCACTTATTACAAGAACAATGATGAATTTTAAAACTCTTGTATGGATTGCATTTGCACTTTCTCTGGCAGGACTTGTGTGTATGTTTGCAATAACAATCGGTTTCTTTAAGTCTGAGATAGGCTTTGCGGTTATGCTGTTATTCCAGATTCCTGCTTTTGTTATAGCTGTTACGGCTGTCAGCAGAGTAAAAACAACAAAAAGAAGAAATGAACTGTTCTGTTGTGCGGATAGTAAAGAGTTAAAGGATTTTGACAGAGCTTTCGGAAATTATTCATTTTTTATTTTCTGTACACTGTTTGCCGTTATCCTCATTTCGGTATTTCTGCTTTTTGACCTTAATATTACAACGCTTTATTTTGAATCGGTGATGACAGAAGCAGGTCTTATGACTTCGGGAATGATATTCCGTTATGATGTCATTGTTATTGCACTTATTCTTTCAGCAATTTATCTCTATCTCAAAGACATTTTTATTGCATGGATTACTGAAAAACCGATAAAAGTTGACTTTGATAAAACTGTAAGTATTATGACTGCAGTACAGGTTGGTATAACTGCATTGGGAGGTGTTTTTTTTATCATTGCCCCTTACGGTGTTACTTCTGCACATAATTCATCTCCGCTGAGTATTGCACTTAACATAATCGGTCTTGTATGTCTTCTCGGCAATATAATATGTTTTCCCGTGTTTGTTCTGAGAAACAGGGAAAAGAGAAATATTCTTATTTTCAAGGGATTGCGGAATTGTCTTTTCACCGTTTCAGGTTTTCTTATATCATTTGTTCACGGTGTTTCCTTCACAACATATGATGAGATAACAAATGAGTCAACAGTCTGGGAAAGATATGACGAATGGTCTCCCGGTTATCTGATTATTGCATTGCTTTTTACTTTTTCTGTTGTCATTCTTTTTAAAGTGATTGAAAGAATTATTGAGAATTATAAAAATAAACATAAAACATATTGCAGAGAGGATATAAACAATGTATAATTATAAAAAATGAGGAGGAGAAAATATGGCTAAAATCATAGGTGCAAATATCCCCAATATCCCCTGGCAGGATAAGCCTGAGGGATATAAATACCCTGTCTGGAGATATGACGGCAACCCCATTATCACAAGAGATAATCTTTACGGTGCAAACAGCATTTTCAATTCTGCTGTCGTGCCTTACGGTGACGGCTTTGCAGGTGTTTTCAGAGTGGACAACATCAGCCGTGACCATACACTTGTTGTTGGTTATTCAAAGGATGCTATCAACTGGGAGCTTCAGGAAGAGGTTATTTTCAGAGGCTATGACCCCCGTCTTTGCGAAATCGACGGCAGATATTATCTCTCATGGGTAAATCTTACACCTCAGGGTACAACAATCGGCATTGCATACACAACCGATTTCAAGGAATGGGTTCAGCTTGAGGATGCATGCTATCCCGTTGCAAGAAACGGTGTGCTCTTTCCCCGTAAGATAAACGATGAATATGTGCTCTTTATCCGTCCCTGTGACAGAGGCCACACACCCTACGGTGATATTTTCTTAAGCCACAGTAAAGACCTTACATACTGGGGCAAGCACAGATGGGTTATGTCACCCGTGAAAATCTGGGAAAGCACAAAAATCGGTGCAGGCCCCACTCCCATTGAAACTGACGAGGGCTGGCTGTGCTTCTATCACGGTGTTCTTACAAGCTGTAACGGCTTCACATATGCTATGGGTGCTGCAATTCTTGATATAGACGAGCCCTGGAAGGTAAAGCACAGAGCAGACTGCTTCATGTTGGCTCCCCACGAGCTTTATGAGTGTGTCGGCGATGTTCCCAATGTTGTATTCCCCTGTGCGGCTCTTGCTGATGCAGAAAGCGGCAAAATCGCAATCTACTACGGCGGTGCAGACACAGTCGTTGCTCTTGCCTTCACAACGGTTGATGAAACCGTTGAATTTATAAAAAAGCATGACCTTATCAAGGATTAAAAGGTGTTTGTAATGGAAAAATTATTGTGTATTATTCTTGCATTTATAACAGGCTTTGTTTCTTATCCCCTGAGCTTTATTCCTGACAATGCTGATACTGAATTCAATGTAGTTGAAGGTGAATTTTTAACTCTGAACGGTGAAGCTGTCTCTGTCAGTGCTGATTGTGCATATGAAAAAGACGGCACAATTGAGCTTTCGGAAAAAGTGACAATCGATCTTGCATATACAAAGGCTGACTGGTTCAATTATTACGGCATCAGCTATGTTTCAGATTCATATGTCAAGGGAACAATCACATACATGGCAGGTGTCAAGGAAAAAACAGAGGAATTTTTCCTTGAACCGAGTGAAGACGGTGTTTTCTTTTCATTTATTGACAACTGTCTGAAGGGCACAAAAGCAAATGCTCTGTGTTCTCTGAGCTTAGAAGCTCTTGACAGCAAGAAGGCAATAATAAAAATCAGAGGCATATCAACCTTCAACAGAGAGGTTCCGACTGAAGAGATATTTATTGAAAATGAAAATCATAAACTGGGTGTAAATCTTCTGTGGGGCGGTGCAGTCAGCTATCTTGAGGATATGAATTCAGATGTTGAAGCCGTCAGAACATCAGAGCGTGTGTATGTTGATTCAAAGGCAAGTGAGCGTTACGGTGTTGACGCTTTCAGCAAAAATGTAAATCTTATCAACTGCAATGATGCGGGAAGACTCATTCAGCAGTCATATTACGGCACAACAGCTTATGATTGCGGTGAGTATATGGGAAATGTATGGCCTTATAATCCCGTTCAGGGCGGAAATCAGTTCAATGACAGCAGTAAGATAGTTGATATACGCTGTGACGATAATTCAATCTATGTAAAAAGCCGTCCTCTTGACTGGGCAAAAGAGAAGGAACATATCACTCCGTCATACATGGAAGCAAAATATTCATTGGTGAACGGTGCTGTTCATATTGAATGCCGTTTTGTGGATTTTTCAGGTTATGAGCCGAGACTTGCCGACCAGGAGATTCCTGCATTCTACTGTATCGAGCCTCTGAATAATTTTGTCTATTATGCAGGCGACAAGCCCTGGACTGACGATGCCCTGACAAATGAGCCTGACCTTATATTCTGGCCCGATGCAGGTTATCCCACCTTCAGCACACAGGAAAACTGGGCAGCCTTTACGGGTGAATTCCCCGACAGCTTCGGTATCGGTGTTTATGTTACAGGTCAGCAGAATTTCCTTGCAGGTGTTTATGCAAGAGGCGAAGAAGTCGGTGAAAACCCTGCAAAGTCAGGCCCTACATCATACTTTGCTGTTGTTGAAGAGAGAATAATGAACAGCTTTGAGCCCTTTGAATATGATTATTATGTTGCCACAGGTACAACACAAGAAATCAGAAACATTTTCAGAACAGTAAAATAATACGAAAAACAAAATTCTCCGATAATGCATGACGCATATCGGAGAGTTTTTACTTTATAGGAAAAACGGCGTTTCCATTAAACAAAAAATTTTATTTAACAGCATCAATACGTGCCTGTGCATCAGCAATTCTTTCATTTGCTTTTGCAATCTGTTCGTCACGTTCTGCTTGCATCATAGCCTTACGGGTTTCCGGCTTACCCATTGCTTTAGCCTCTTCCCACTGAGCTTTTGATTCAGCTTTTGCTGCAGCAAAATTTGCTTTGTCTACTTCGTGCTGTGCCTTTGCGCTTTCTTTCATGTCGTTAAATGCGTTCTTAAAAAAATTACTCATTGTGATTATACCTTTCTGTTCTTTATTTATTGAAAACACATACACTGTTTTCTTGATTAAAGTATACTATAACCCGGTATTGAAACACAACAACACGAAAAGTGAAAAATGTTGATTTTATATTTTCTCTCACAATTTTTTCATTCTTCATTATAAATGAAATTTGCTTGAAAATATTATTGTTGTATGATATAATAACTGTGTGTAGTCTGTAAGGAGGAAATATGAATGCCGGAACTGAATTACGATGACCTTAAGCTGGAGCATCAGTTATGTTTCCCGTTATATGCACTTTCAAAAGAGGTTATAAAGCTGTACAGACCTTATCTTGAAAAAATCAATCTGACTTATACACAGTATATAACCATGATGGTTGTGTGGGATAAAAGAAAGGTCAATGTAAAAGAGCTCGGTAAAAAGCTGTATCTTGATTCGGGCACTCTTACACCCGTTCTCAAGAGCCTTGAGGCAAAGGGCTTTGTTCACCGTTACCGTTCAAGTGAAGATGAACGTATACTTATGGTTGAAGTAACACCTGCAGGTGAAAAGCTCCGTGATGAGGCTCTGCCCATTCCCCGACAGATAGTTTCAAATGTTCAGATATCTCTGGAGGATGCTGTTATTATGCATCGTCAGTTATATAATCTGCTGAATCAGCTGACGGATAAATAACAGAACGGAAGCTCTGTCTGCGATTCAATATGTATAATACTGTAATATTCAGGTGATAAAATGTCCGAAAAAAATTATGAATCCCTTATGCTTGGCCACGGCATCTGTTTTCCTCTCTATGCAGTATCAAAGGAGATTATCAGGCTTTACAGACCCTATCTTAAAGAAATGAATCTGACATATACCCAGTATTTTGTCATGATGGTTATGTGGGAAAAGAAAAAAATCAGTGTCAAGGAAATAGGCAATTTTCTTTATCTGGATTCAGGAACGCTGACTCCCGTTCTCAAATCTCTCGAAAGTAAAGGCTATGTCACAAGATACCGTTCTTCTGAGGATGAACGAATTCTTCTTGTTGAAATAACAGATGAAGGACTCAGGCTCAGAGAAAATGCATCATCAATTGTTTCTGAAGTCAGAGCTAAGGTAAATATCAGTAACGAGGAAGGTTCTGTAATTTATCATCAGCTGTACCATCTGCTTGACAAGCTTAAAGATATTGAATAATGAACAGACATCTCCTGTGATGTCTGTTTTTATTATGTTCGGCAACATAACAGCAAATAATGTCGCAGATTTATTGTTATTTTTTCCAAAAAATCAGTTATGTGTGACTGATTTCTGTATTTTTCTATAAAATTAAAAAAATCTGAAAATTTCCGTTGCATTTTTTTTCACAGAGGAATAAAATAAAGCCTATAATATAATAAAAGATTTTAATTTTTGCGGTAAAATTCTTTTTTATCGTAAAAATGTCAGGAGTGTTACAGTATGAGTTATGTTCAGAGAGTCATTGACAGCGTAGCAAAAAAGCACGCTAATGAACCTGAGTTTGTTCAGACAGTCACAGAGGTTCTTACATCTCTTGTTCCCGTTATTGAACAGCATCCCGAATATGAAAAAGCAGGTCTTCTTGAAAGAATGGTTGAGCCTGAAAGACAGATCTCATTCAGAGTCACATGGGTTGACGATGAAGGCAAGGTTCAGGTAAACACAGGCTACCGTGTTCAGTTCAACGGTTCAATCGGACCTTACAAGGGCGGTCTTCGTTTCCATCCCTCAGTTTACAGCGGAATTATGAAGTTCCTTGCATTCGAGCAGACATTCAAAAACAGCCTTACAGGTCTTCCCATCGGCGGTGCAAAGGGCGGTTCAGACTTTGACCCCAGAGGCAAGAGCGACGGAGAAATCCTTCGTTTCTGTCAGTCATTCATGACTGAGCTTTACAGACATATCGGTCCTAACCTCGACGTTCCCGCAGGTGACATCGGTGTAGGCGGAAGAGAAATCGGTTACCTTTTCGGTCAGTTCAGAAGAATCAAGGGTTCATTTGAAAACGGCGTTCTTACAGGTAAAGGTCTTTCATACGGCGGTTCTCTCATCAGACCCGAAGCTACAGGTTTCGGTGCTGTTTACTACGCAGCTGAAGTTCTCAAGCATTTCGGTGAAGATGTAAAAGGCAAGACTTTCTCAGTTTCAGGCTTCGGTAATGTTGCATGGGGTACAGCAAAGAAGGTTGCTGAACTCGGCGGTAAGGTTGTTACAATTTCAGGTCCCGACGGATATGTTTACGATCCCGACGGTGTTGTTACAGAAGAAAAAATCAACTATCTCCTTGAGATGCGTGCATCAGGCAGAGATAAGGTTCAGGATTATGCAGACAAGTTCGGTGTGGAATTCTTCCCCGGACAGAAGCCCTGGGGCGTTAAGGTTGATGTTGCTATGCCTTGTGCTACTCAGAATGAAATCGGCATGAAGGAAGCTGAGCAGCTTGTTGCAAACGGTGTTCCTTACTACATTGAAGTTGCAAACATGCCCACAACAAACGTAGCTCTTGCATATCTTATGGAAAACTGCAAGGTTGTTGCTCCTTCAAAGGCAGTTAACGCAGGCGGTGTTGCTGTTTCAGCTCTCGAAATGAGCCAGAACTCATCAAGATATTCATGGACAAGTGAAGAGGTTGACGAAAAGCTCAAGCACATCATGAAGACAATTCACGACTCATCAGCAGCAGCTGCAGAAGAATATGGTCTCGGATATAACCTCGTTGCAGGTGCAAACATTGCAGGCTTTGCAAAGGTTGCAGATGCAATGCTTTCACAGGGCATATTCTGATAAACCATACAATAAAAATAAAAGCCATCGGTTATCCGATGGCTTTTTTGTTATGTTATTTATTATTTAAAGAGATTTATAAACCAGTCAATGATTGAACGGAACCATGCTGCAATTTTTTCAAAGAAATTGAGTTCAGGCACAGGGTCAAGGGTGATGGTATACTTGTTACCATTCCATTTGCTTGTTTCTTTTGAAAGCCAGTTGAGTCTTGTTTTTGTGAAGTATTCAAAGAATTCAACGGCATTTTCGTAGTTTTCTTCTTTACCTTCTTTTACAACAATTCTTTTTCCGTCGTCTTCATAATTGTAGAAGTAGTAATCATCTGCATAAATATCCCAGATTGTGTAGTTCATTTTCTGTGATGCTTCAAGCATTTCAGCCTGGCTGCAGATTTCACCTTCAGGACCGAGAAGAGTCTGTGTTGCAAGATAGAAATCACCTGTTTCAGGGTCAAGCGTTGCTTTTACTGCATCTCTGAAGCTCTGAATATTCATAAGACCTTTGAGAAGATATCTCTGTGATGCAAAGAAATATTCGGGGACTGCAGCTACTTCTCTGTTTCTCTGACCGATACCGTAGCAAAGGTCATAGTCCCATACAGGACCTGCATACATGATGTCCGAATCAGCAGGGAGGTAGAAGAATGCTGATGATGCGAAAGCATCGTAATTCTTGCCGAGTTCGTTTATAAGATAAAGGTTGACAAGTGATTCAAGGTCACAGTATTCATAATAATATTTGCCTGTTTTTTTATTGTAGCCGTTTGCACTGTAGCATGCATCTTCAAATTCCTGCCAGAATGCTGCAATGAAAGCACCTGTTTCTTTTGTAAGATACTCAGGGTTTTTGGTTACAATACGCTGAGACAGGTTGGTAACAAAGCCTGACTGCTCATCAGGATATCTCTTGGCAAATTCAAGCTCAAGAAGGTAAGCATGATGTGTACAGCCTTCAGGAAGCTCAGGCTCATTAAGTCCCTGAACGTATTTGTATGAACCTTTGCTGTCAACTGCAGCGGATGCTTCGCCTTTGCTTGCAGTTGTTCTGTGTACAACGACAGGATTTTCATATGCATCGTTATCGCTGTTTGCTTCTTCAATCATTTCGTCGAGGTCGTCTATATCAACATTGTTTGACGCAACTTCTACCTTTTCGGTAATGAGATAATGACCTCTGTATTCACCGTCAAAATAAAAATCAACAGCTTCGTAGTCGTTGGTGTAAGCCATTCCGAGCTCCTGAGCAAGAGCAAAGGTTGCTGAGTTGTGCAGGAGAGAGTAATCAGCTGCGTTTGCAAGAAGAACCCATTTCTTGCTTTTATCTGAGGAGCCTTCGATGAGGGCTGTTTTGTTTTTTAGTTTTATCTGATAAGGCTTCTTTGAATATTCATGAAAAGTTGAATTTCCTCTGCCTTTGATTTCCGTCACAGTGTCGGAATAATCAACCTCACCGTCCGCTCCGACAATTGACATTTTGCCTTCAGCCTCGTTGCCTTTTGCTGCATCGACGAAGGGCCTGCCTGCATTTGCAGGGTCGTCACTTACATAGTAAAGTGAACGTACATTTGCGGATTTCATAATTATAAGCTTTTTACCTGAAATGGTGATTGTATATTCCCCGTCTGACGGTGTGCAGATTTCTGTCAGGTCAAAGGCAACACCGCTATTAACGGTGAATGTACCTTCAGCTGTTTTTATTTCAGCTTCGTCACCGTCAAAGTCAAGGACAAGCTGTGTCATGTCTGCAGAAGAAGGGAGAAGTAAATATCTTGCTCCTGAAATGCCTGTCTGTGTTCTGATGGTTGTGTTAGAGTCACCTGCAGCTGCTGTGAATGAAAGTGAATCAAAAATATCTGCATTGGCAGCAGAAACAGAAATTGTCAGACAAATTACCATAAGAATCATTGCAAAAAAGGTAAAAATACTTTTACTGATGCTTGTCTTCATCTGAATGTCCTCCTTATATTCATGAAATATTTTTCCATACTATAAATATTATATATGGAATCGGGCTGATTGTCAATGATGAATAAACGTTTATATAATAAGAAAAAGGTGAGAAAAACCTCACCTTTTTGTATTCAATCAGTCCTTAAGCTTTGCTGATTTTCTGAGAATCAGTCTTGCATCTGCAGCTGTGAGCTTCTTATCATCGTTCATGTCGCCGATTTCAATGACTTCGGCTGTAGTACTGTCAATTTTTGCTGCCATTCTCAGGGCAAGACGGGCATCAGCAGCAGTGACCTTTCCGTCTTTATTTACATCGCCTTTTTCATATTTCGGTCCGGGAACAACAGTAATGAGCATATGCTTATCGCAGGTGTTGCATTTGTAAACAATACATGTGTCGGAATTCCTGCTGTCTTCGGGATCAAGTGAGTACTGGTGTGACAGAACCTCTCCCTCTTTCAGACCGCATATTTTACATGTTGCAGGTGCCGTACATGTTGCAGGTGCCCATGTGTGCTCAGCAAAGGGTGTTTCTTCATCTTTTTCTCCGCAGACTGTACATACGGGCTTATCCTTACATGTGGGCTCAGTCCATTTATGGTCAGCAAGGGGAGTCTCTTCATCAAGTAAGCCGCATTCCTTGCAGGTGCGATGAGCTGTACATGTTGCATCTTCCCAGTCATGTTCACCAAGGACATCGGGAGAAGGTGTTTCTCCGCAGACTGTACATGTTTTCGGAGTGCTGCATGTGGCTTCTTTCCAGATATGATCACCCTGAGGAGCATCGGGATTGGCTATGCCGCAGTTCTTACATGTTGAAGGAGCCTGACAGGATGCCTGTGTCCAGTTGTGACCTGTTGCAGGTGATTTATCATCTGTTGCACCGCAGACTGTACATGTTTTTGCAGTTGTGCAGGTAGCAGCTGCCCATTTATGTCCTTTTGCGGGGATAGTGTTGCTTTTTGTGAAAACTTTTCCGCAGGTTCCGCATTTTGTGCCTGCTGTGCAGCCTGCCTGTGTACATGTTGCTTCTCTTGCTTCGATGGTAACAATATTATGATAGCGTGTGGTGCTGCTCCATTTTGTGGGATCCATCACTGCAGAGTAGTTATCGCCTTCCCACTCTGAAGTGGTCTCTGTAAGCCATGTGAGACGCTTTGTTGCAAATTCAAGGAGGAAATCAATACCGTTATCGTATGTTTCCTTATCACCGCAGCGGAACGCCTGTGTTTTCGGGTTTTCCGTAATGCTCCATATCTTGTAATTCATTCTTTGTGAAGCATAGATGTTTTGTGAAAATTCTGCTATGTTGCCGTCTTCACCGAGCATGTTTGATGCAGCGAGATAGAATTCACCGTCTTCGCTGTTGAGATATTCCTTTACTGCATCACGGAAGCTTTCAATTGTGATGAGTGTGCTTGCGAGATATTTTGTTGCAGCCCAGAAGTTTTCGGGATTGCCTGCAATCTGACTGTTGTAGTCATAGCCTGTTGTGAAGCACAGGTCATAGTCCCATGTGGGACCTGCATACATTATGTCCTCATCCTCGGGAAGATAGAAGAAGGTTGATGAACGGTAGCTGTCGTAATTCTTTGTGTATTCATTGATAAGATAGATTTTTACGAGAGAGTCAAGGTCGCAGTATTCGTAATAATACTTACCTGTCTTTGCATTATAGCCGTCGGGGCTGAAAACAGCATCCTCAAAATCCTGATAGAACTGACTGATGAATGCGCCTGTTTCTTTTGTAAGGTATTCGGGATTCTTTGTTACAACAGCCTGTCCGCGGTCTGTTACAAAGCCTGACTGTTCACCGGGGTATCTGTAAATGAAGTCGAGCTCAAGGAGATATCCGTGGTGTGAGCATCCCTCGGGAAGCTCAGGCTCAATAAGGCCGCTTACATATTTGTATGAGCCATTGCTGTCAACGGGAGCGTCTGTCACGCCGCCGCTGAGTCGTGTTTTTGTAACAACAACGGGATCTTCATAAGCATCAGTACCTTCATTGATGTCTTCAATTTCGCCGTCAAGGTCCTGAATGTCAACACCGGCATCACCGACTTCAACCTTGTCTGTAATCAGGTATGAGCCTCTGTATTCACCGTCGTAATAAAGGTCAACAGGCTCGCAGTCAATGGTATAAGGGATATTCAGGTCTTTTGCAAGCGCAACAACGAGTGAGTTGTGTATAAGTGTGATATCGCCTGCATTTGCAAGGAGCACCCATTTCTTCTGGGCGTTATCTTCATCACCTGTAAGAGCAGCCTTTGATTTGATTTTGAACTGATATGCCTTTTTTGTGAAATCAGTAAATGTTGAATTGCCTCTTGCTTTGATTTCAGTCATTTCATCTGCATGCCGGACCGTGCCGTCTGCATTAAGAAAAACCATGCTTCCGTTTGCTTTGTTGGATTTTGATGTGTCAATCCAGCTTCTGCCTTTATTCTCCGGGTCTTCACTTACAATGAAAAGGGAAGAGATGTTTTCACTTTTCATTATAATGATTTCATGCTGGTAATCCTCGCCTGATTCGGCAAGGGCAGTGACTGTCACCTTGTATTCACCGTCAAGTGAATCGGGTTTGTCAAAAAGTGAAAGAATGTCAACAGGCATTCCGAAATCTGTTGAAACAGATTTGTCTGCAGTCACAGTCAGTTTTGTATAGCTTGCATCTGCGCCTAAGACGAGCTTTGTCAGGTCAGCTGATGACGGGAGAAACAGATATGTTGTGCCTGATTTTTCCTGCGGTCTGATAATGGTATCATCTGACTCCTCCGCAATATAATAAACATCACCTGAAAAAGACGCTGAGGCGGATACAATCATGAGCATGAATAATGCTGTTATACAAATGAGTAGTGAAATTATCTTTTTGCTGTTCATGTTAATCCTCCTGTATGTCAGTAGGGAATAAAAAATCCCCCTTTTCCTATATTATATAGAAAAAGGGGGTAAAAGTCAATCAGTCACAGATTGTATTTTTTTTATCAGAATGTATCAATTCTTGCTGATACTCTGAGAATCTTTCTTGCATCAACTGCAGTGATTTCGCCGTCCTTGTTAACATCAGCAATAACAAATGTGATGCTGTCGGGAATATCAAGCTTAGCAGAAATTCTCAGAGCAAGTCTTGCGTCAGCAGCAGTGATTCTGCCGTCTCTGTTTACGTCGCCGAGCATGTATTCAACAGGAGGCTCTGTGGGATCTTCTGAAGAAGGTTCTTCTGAAGTGGGTTCTTCTGAAGTAGGTTCTTCAGTTGTGGGATCTTCTGAAGAGGGTTCCTCAGAGATTGATTCATCCTCTGAAGAAGGTTCTTCGAGAGCATCAATAACTCTTGAATCAATAACAGCGTCACATACTGTACACTTAACCTGTTCAAGACCTGCAACACCGAAGTCAGCGGGAGCAACAACTTCCCATTCACCTGCTGTATGACCTGTAGCTGCAATTGTTTCAGCATAAGAATCACCGCAGACTGAGCATGTGTAAATTGTCTTGCCGTCTTCTGTACATGTGGGTTCTGTTGTTACAGCAACATAGTCATGACCGAGTGCGTCAACAGTTTCCTGAGGAACGAGGATTTCGTCACATACTGAACACTTCTTACCTTCTGTAAGACCTGTTTCTGTACATGTGGGAGCAACTGCTTCAAGAACTTCTTCTGTGTGTCCGGTTGCGTCAACTGTTTCCTGAGCTACAAGAACATAGTCACATACTGAACACTTCTGACCTTCTGTAAGACCTGTTTCTTCACACTTTGCTTCAACTGCTGCAAGAACTTCCTTAGTGTAAGGATGCTCTGTGATGTGAGCTGTTACTATTGTGCTTGTTGCATCGAAGTAGTAGTATTTGCCGTTAAGCTCAAAGTTTTCTTCTGTAAGAGCAAGCTTACCGTCTTCAGTGAATGTGTATTCCTTGTCGCCGATAACCTGTTCGCCTGTTACTGCATAGAAATCAACAGGGCTGAAATAGTAGATAGCTGAATCAATGTAGTGCCAGCCTGTGTATCTTTCATTGTTTGCCCAGTAGAATACTGTGCCGTTGTCTGTTATATGCCATGCACCCTTGACAAGTCTGCCGTTGTTGTCAAATGTGAAGAGAAGGCTTGTGCCGTCTGAGCTTTCAACGGGATACATGCCGTCCTTGACAGTGTCAACTGTTGTCTTTCCGTCATGTGCAAGAGTTGCAATACCGCCACCGTTCTGTCTGTCACAGTAGTACCAGTAACCGTCTACATAGTGCCATCCACGCTGGGGCTGACCTGCAAGATAGTAGAAATTATAATTGCCGTTCTTGTTGAATGCACCCTTTATAAGGTTACCGTTTTCATCAAATGTATACTTGAGAGTGAGAACCTTTGTGGGAGCGTTGTCTCTGATGTCAAGTCTGACTTCTTCTGTAACTGAGTATTCACCTGTTACGGGGAGACCGTCAGCACCGAGATACTGATTGCCGACCCATCTGTTTGTAGCAAGTGTACCGTCCTCAAGAAGGAATGCAAACTTTTTGAGCTTACCGTTTTCATCAAGAGGATATGTGTATTCGCCGACCTGAGTATCACCTGATGCTGCAACACCGTTTTCATCAAAGTAGTAGATACCGTCCTCAAGCTCTGCCCAGCCTGTTACGGGAGTACCGTCAACGAGCTTCATGAGTCTGCCTGTTTCGGGATCCTTTGCAAGACCTGTGTAATCTGCAACTTCCTTTGTGAAGCCGCATACTGAACATGTGAGCCAGCCGTTGTCAAGAATCCAGTCATGGCCGTCTTCTGTACAGTCAACAGTCTTTGTTGCTGTGTAAGAGTCGATAAGTGAGAATACTTCTTTTGCGTCGGGAGTTGATGCATATGCTTCAACTGTGAATTCTGTATCTGTAGCTCTTGCTAACATGTAAACTGCATTGTAGTCCTTGTAATCCATAGAAGCTGCATAGTAATGTGCAGGTTCATTAATAAGGTCATAGCCCTTGCCGCCTACTGAACCGCAGACATAGTATACTGTGCCGTTTTCTGCATCGGGAACACCTGCTGTGATAGGCTGGGTTCTTGCAAATGCATGGTCATGGCCTGAGAATACGAAATCGATGTCAAGCTCGTCAGCTGCTGCTGTGATGAGCTCACGGTAGCCCTTTGTAGCACCGCCGGGATTTGTGTAGTAGGGAGGCTGATGAACTGTAAGAACCTTCCATGTTGCGTCTGAGCCTGCAATGTCTTCTCTGAGCCATTCGATAGCTGACTTGTAGCCTGACATGCCAAGGAAGCCGAAGGAAGCAATGTAGATGTTGCCGACCTCTACTGAATATGCTTCGGGAGCTGTATCATGGCTGCCGGGAAGGTCATAGTAATGTGTTGCATTTGCAGCGTAGTAGTCACCTGTGTATTCATGGTTACCGAGAACATGGAAAATGTCTGTGCTGCCGAGAACACCTGTGCTGAATGCTGTACCTGCAGCTTCCCAGTATGCATAGTTGCCTGCATTGTCAACGATATCACCTGTATGGAGACCGAAGTCGAAGTCAATACCTGTGTTGCCGAGTTCTGCGTTTACGATGTCAACATCGTCTGTTGTTGTTGTCTGGATATCAGCAAAGATGAAGAAGTCTGTTGCTGTGTTATCCTTGCCTGTTGTAAAGGTCTTGATTTCAGACCAGATTGTGCCGTCACCGACCATGAATACATATTCTGTATTTTCATTGAGGCCTGTGATTTCTGCACTGTTCATTCTTATTGCATAGTTTGTAACTGCAACACCTGTGGAGTTGAGTTCTGCAAGGAATGAAACACCTTCAAACTCTGAGAATACTGTTTCTGCACCGTTTGCTTCATATGCTGCCTTTTCTGCATAGCGGACGATTGCCTTTGCTTCTGTGAAAAGGGGATTTGACATCCATGAAACTGACTGTGAATTCCAGGGGGTTTCTGCAGCGTTGAGCTTGATGTATGAGGGAAGACCTGTTACATCACCCTTTGATTCATAGCTCTGTGACTTGAATGTAAATGAATGAAGAGTTTTGTAAACTGCTTCAACACCGTTTTCGGGGTCTGCAGGAGTAACTTCAACCTGCTTTGATGCTGTAAGTGTGAATTCCTTGACTGCATCAACGAATGCTTCAGTGAAGAATTTACCTTCTGCATCTGTTGTGCCGAGAAGTGTTTCACCTGTGTAAACCTCTGCACCTTCAACAGCATTGCCTTCGATATCCTTGACATAGATATTTCCGCCTGCTGTGCCTACAAGCATTGTGTCTGTGCTGATAACAAGGGGAGCTTCACATTTTGAAACGAGCTTGCCTGAGAAAGCAGCAACTGTGTCTGTTGCACCGCTGAGGTAAGTGATTGCACCCTTTGAAATTCTGTGAGTAACCTCAAGATTTTCGGGAGTATCAGCGGGAACCTTTGTGATGATTGATGCAATCTTGTCGCTGCCTTCAGCAACTGTTGCAACTTCGTCTTTGACGATTCTGAATGTGAGAGTATCTCTGATTGCGTTGTAAACTGCTTCGCCGTCAAGCTTGAAGCCGGGAGCGGGAACAACCTCAACATCTCTCCAGTAGCTTGTGAAGAAGGAAAGAACCTTTACTTCGATATCTGCTGCTGCGATTTCAGCTGCATTGTTTGTAACGATGTCAAGGATGAAATCTTCACCGAGAACGGGAGTGTTTGCTGCTACAAATGAAACCTCTGTATCTTCAGCACCGCTGTCGATTGTGAAGTATCTCATTTCTGTTGTCTTGTTGCCGAATACGTCGCTGACTTCAATTTCGATAACATGCTCACCGTCGGGAAGAACTGCATCGTAGAAGTAGATTTCGTCATTACCTGCATCGATGTAGCACTTGTCTGTAACATCAACACCGTCAATGTACATCTTTGTAGCTTCATCATTGATGCCTGTCATGTACTTATCTTCAAAGTCAGCATACTGAGCCTTGAATGTGTTTGCATTTGATGTGTAAACTGTTTCGCCGTCAACTATCTGCTCTGTGAGGTCGCCGATGTAGTTGATTTCGGGGTTATGTGTATCTGATGTGTTAGCACCGTAGATAAGAGTGATATCATCGATGTAGATTGTATCTGATGTTACATCAGTACCCATGTTTGAGGGCTGATATGAAATCCAGAAAACACCGTTGTCTGTCTTCTGACCGTAGGGCTCGTAAGCACCGCCGACATTTGATACACCTGTGTTGCCCTTTGTGCCTGTAAGATCAAATTCAAGGTATTTCCAGCCTGTCCAGCTGATACCCTTTGAATCATTACCCATAGCTTCGGGAGTTGTAAGACACTGATATGAGCCGACACCTGAACCGGCACCGTTATTATCTGCAGGAATTACTTTACCTGCACACTGAAGATAGAGGTGATAAGCCGTTGTGCCTTCGGGAGCATATACCCAA